>DASQTE010000334.1:0-10081 GCA_035642035.1 Blastococcus sp. | reverse complement strand
GAACCGCAGCACGGCCGCCACCTGCTCGTCCTCGCGCCCGAGCACCCCGCGGACGACGGGCCCGACGGCGCCCCCGGTCCAGCCGGCCGCCTCCATGCCGGAGACCAGGTCGGCGGCCTGCGCCTCGACGGCGTCGGTGGTGACGCGGTCGGCCCCCTCCGGCAGGCCGAGCGCCTCGCGCAGCCCCGGCAGCGCCACCTGACCGCCCCAGATCTGGCGGGCGCGCAGCATCGCGAGCACCAGGTCGACCCGGTCCTGCCCCGCGGGGGGTGAGCCGAGCACGTGTAGGCCGTCGCGGATCTGCGAGTCCTTGATCTCGCAGAGCCAGCCGTCGACGTGCAGGATCATCTCGTCGAAGCGGTCGTCCTCCGGCCGCTCGTGCAGGCCGAGGTCGTGGTCGAGCTTGGCCGCCTGCAGCAGCGTCCAGATCTGCGCCCGGACGGCGGGCAGCTTGGCCGGGTCCATCGCCGCGACGTTCGCGTGCTCGTCGAGCAACTGCTCCAGCCGGGCGATGTCGCCGTAGGAGTCGGCGCGGGCCATCGGCGGCACCAGGTGGTCGACCAGCGTGGCGTGCGCGCGGCGCTTGGCCTGGGTGCCCTCGCCGGGGTCGTTGACCAGGAACGGGTAGACCAGCGGCAGGTCGCCGAGCGCGGCATCGGGCCCGCACGACGCCGACAGCCCGACGGTCTTGCCGGGCAGCCACTCGAGGTTGCCGTGCTTGCCGACGTGCACGAGGGCGTGCGCGCCGAACACCGACCGCAGCCACCAGTAGGCGGCCAGGTAGTGGTGCGACGGCGGCAGGTCGGGGTCGTGGTAGATCGCGATCGGGTTCTCGCCGAAGCCCCGCGGCGGCTGCACCATCACGACGACGTTGCCCGCCCGCAGCGCCGCGAAGACGATGTCGCCACCGTCGACGAACAGCGAGCCGGGCGGCTCTCCCCAGTGCTCGACCACGGCGGCGCGCAGGTCCGGCGGGAGGCTGTCGAAGTGCTCCCGGTACTCGGCCGCGGGGATGCGGACCGGGTTCCCGGCGAGCTGCTCGGACGTCAGCCAGTCGGCGTCCTGCCCGCCGGCGGCGATGAGGGCGTGCACCAGCGCGTCGCCGTCCAGCGCCGCGACACCGGGCAGCGCGTCGGGGCCGTCGAACGGGCCGATGTCGTAGCCCTGGCCCGCCATGGCGGCCAGCAGCCGCACCACCGACGCCGGGGTGTCCAGGCCGACGGCGTTGCCGATGCGGGCGTGCTTGGTCGGGTAGGCGCTGAGCATCACCACGATGCGCCGCTCGGCCGGCGGGGTGTGCCGCAGGCGGGCGTGCGCGACGGCGGTGCCGGCCACCCGATCGGCGCGTTCGGGGTCGGCCACGTAGTGCGTCAGGCCGTCGTCGTCGGTCTCCTTGAACGAGAACGGGACACTGATCAGCCGGCCGTCGAACTCCGGGATGGCCACCTGGTTGCCCACGTCGAGCGGCGAGAGCCCGTCGTCGTCGTCGAGCCACTCGGCGCGTGAGCGGGTCAGGCACAGGCCCTGGATGACCGGGACGTCGAGATCGGCCAGCGCGCCGACGTCCCACGCGCCGTCGTCCCCACCGGCCTGGGCCGTGGCCGGGCGGGAACCGCCGGCCGCCAGCACGGTGACCACCAGCGCGTCGGCGCTGCGCAGGGTGTCCAGCAGCTCTGGCGGCACCGACCGCAGCGACAACGTGAAGACCGGCAGCGCGCGGCCCCCGGCTTCCTCGACGGCGGTGCACAGGGACTCGACGAAGCCGGTGTTCCCGGCGAGGTGGTGGGCGCGGTAGTAGAGGACGGCGACGGTCGGCCCGCTCCCCCGGTCCTCGCGCCGGAGCACACCCCAGTCCGGCGCCACGGACGGCGGCTCGAACCCCTCACCGGTGAGCAGCACGGTGTCGGACAGGAACCGGTGCAGCTGGACGAGGTTGTCGGGGCCGCCCTGCGCCAGGTAGCCGTGCGCCTCGGTGGCCACGCCCATCGGCACGGTGGAGAGCTCCATGAGCTCGGCGTCGGGCACCTGCTCCCCGCCGAGGACGACGACCGGCGCCGCGCCGGCGACCAGCGGCGCGAGCAGCTGCTCGTACTGCCGGCGGACGCCGAGGATCCGGACGACGACGAGCGCGCTGCCCTCCGCGAGCGCCGCGATCCCCGCGTCGTCGAGCCGGGCCGGGTTGCCCAGCCGCCAGTCCGCGCCGCTGGCCCGGGCCGAGAGCAGGTCGGTGTCGCTGGTCGAGAGCAGGGTGAACATGCGCTGCCTCACTCGGGGTCCGCGCCCCGGGTCGAAGGGCACGGCAGCCGGAGTATCTGGCTCGCCCGGTTGCCCGGGCTCACAGTGGCGGGACCGCGCCGGTGTTGCACCGGCTTCCTCGCTGACTGCCGTGAGTGGGGGAACCGTACCCGGCGGTCGCGGTCAGCCCCGCGCGGCGTCCAGGCGCTGCAGGAGGTCGTGCGCGGCCAGTTCGATCTCCTTGTGCCCCCATTCCGCGGCGCGGTAGTGGCAGGCGATGATCCCCATGCGGTGCACGCGCCGGAAGTCTCCGTAGACGAAGGCGTAGCGGGCCTTGGTCCCGTCGGTCGCGCCGTCGGTGAGGCCTAAATGCCAGGCGGCGTACTCGTCCCACGAGTGCTGCTCGAGGAAGTCGTTCTCGTCCGCGGCCGAGGGCTGCACGCGTCCCCACTCGCTGCGCAGCACGTACTGCCGCGCGTCGATCAGCTCGCGCGCCCGCGCGATCCCCGCGGGGTTCACCGAGTACGCCGCCACCTGCACAGTCTCGCGCAGAGCAGGGATCGGTGGGCGCCGCCGGCGCCCGTGTCAGACGACCTCGACCAGGTCTAGGACGAAGACGAGGGTGGCGTCCCCGGGGATCGGGCCCTGCCCGGTCGGGCCGTAGCCGAGGTCGCTCGGGATGGTGACCATCCGCCGACCGCCGACCTGCATGCCGGCGATCGCCTGCTCGAAGCCGGGGATGACCTGTCCGGCGCCCACGGTCACCGGCAGCGTCTCGTCCTCTCCCCGGCTCCAGGAGGAGTCGAACTCCTCCCCCGTCCCGTAGAGGGCGCCCACGTACTTCACGGCGACGGTGGTGCCCTCGACCGCCTCGGCGCCCTCCCCCACCACGACGTCGCTGATCTGCAGGCCGCACGGTGGAGCTGCGTCCGTCGCCGGCACCTCCGGCTTCTCGGCGAGGTCCGTGGCGATTCCGTCCGGGGCGTCGGCCGTCTCCGGCCGGGTCTCGCAGGACTGCGACGTCGGCTCCGCCGCGTCTCCGCCCGCGCTGTCGTCGCCGCAGGCGGCGAGGGAGAGCACCACCGCGACGACGGCGGTCGGGACGGCGAGCAGGCGCGGGGTGGTGCGGCGGTTCATGGATCTCCTGGCCGACGGGCGACGACGGACCGTCCGTCGCGCTGCCCTCCCACTAGACCACGGCTCCCGGGCCGGGCCGGCGGGTCGGTCAGTGGGCGTACTCGTCGGGGCGCAGCAGCATGACCGCCGCCATCGCCGGGAGCATCAGGATGTGGCCCCACATCATCAGGGCGTGCTCGCCCATGGCGCCGGCCCAGAACGGGACGAGCAGGACCAGGAACGGCACGTACATCGAGGCCGACATCTCGGCGACGGCGCGCCACGAGTGGCCGCGGAAGCGCATCCACGCGCCCATGCCGATCGCCATGTTGGTCGCCATCACCATGACGCCGACGTCCGCGCGGGCGGTCAGGCCGGGCAAGACCAGGTCCTCGACGGGACCCAGCACGAGCATCCCGACGAGCATGGCCACGACCATCTCGGCGTAGTGGCGGGCGAAGTGCCGGACGCGGTGGGTGCGGGGGTGGGCGGTGGTCTGCAGGCTCTCGGTCGTCATGCCGCAGATCGTCGGGGTCGTCCGCGCCCCGGACACGTGCCGGACGTCACGACCGGGGTCACGGTCGGGGCGTGACCCTCAGACGAGGCCGAGTGCCCGTCCGCGCAGCGCCGCCTGGGTCCGGTCCCGCGCGCCGAGCTTCGCCAGCACGTTGGTGACGTGGTTCTTCACGGTGCCCTCGGCGAGGAACATCGCCGCGGCGATCTCCCGGTTGCTCCCGCCGTCGGCCAGCAGCCGCAGCACCTCGAGCTCCCGGTCGGACAGCGGCACGACGAGCGGCTGGGGTCGCGGCGGGGCGTCGTCGGGCAGCTCGGCGAACCGGGCCACCACCCGGGCGGCCACCGAGGGCTGGAGCACCGACTCGCCGCGGGCCGCGGCGAGCAGCGCCTCGACCAGGCGGTCGCCGGAGACGTCCTTGAGCAGGTAGCCGACGGCGCCGGCCCGCAGCGCCGCGAACACGTCCTCGTCGTCGTCGAAGGTGGTCAGCGCGAGGACGCGGGTGCCGGGCCGCTCGACCCGGAGCCGGCGGGTGGCGGCGATGCCGTCGAGCACCGGCATGTGCAGGTCCATGAGGACGACGTCCGGCTGGAGCCCGGCCACCCGGTCGAGGGCCTCGGCGCCGTCCGCGGCCTCGCCGACCACCTCGATCTCCGGCCGCACCTCCAGGAGCGTGGCCAGCGCCTCCCGGAACAGTGCCTGGTCGTCGACGAGCAGGACGCGGACGGACTGCCCGCTCATCCGGGCACCGCCACCCGGACCGTCGTCCCGCGGCCAGGTTCGGACACCACGTCGACCGAGCCGCCGAGCCGGGAGGCGCGCTCGCGCAGGCCGAGCAGACCGAAGCCCGTCTCAGGCACCGCCGTCGTCCCCCGGCCGTCGTCGCGGACCTCCAGCCGCACGGTGCCGTCGTCGCCGTAGACGAGCTCCAGCCGGGCGGAGCCGGCGTCGGCGTGCTTGCGCACGTTGGTCAGCCCCTCCTGGGCGGCGCGGAACAGCGACTCCTCGACGTCGGCGGCCAGCGGCCGGGCCGGTCCGCTGACGGTCAGGTCGGTGGGCACGCCGGCCGCGGACGTCTCCTCGGCGAGGGCCTCCAGCGCCTCGGTCAGCGGCGGCGTCGGGCGGGGCGCGCGCAGCGCGGCGACCGACCGGCGGACCTCGGCCAGCGCCTCCGTCGACTGCTGCTGCGCCTTGGCGAGGACGGCGTCGGCGCGCGCGGGGTCGGACGCCAGCACCGCGCGCGCGGCCTGCACCTGCATCTGGACGACGGTCAGGTGGTGGCCGAGGCCGTCGTGGATGTCGCGGGCGACCCGGTTGCGCTCCTGCGTGGTGGCGAGCTCCTCCGCCTGCGCCGCGTACCCGCGCAACCGGGTGTTGGCGTCGGCCAGCTCGGCCCGGGCGCGCTGCTCGCGGCGCAGCAGCTCGGTGACCACCGCGGTGAACGCGGCGGCGACGTAGGTGCCGAGCATGGTGCGCAGCCCATCGGCCATGGGCATGCCGAGGTGCACCAGCGGGACGACGGCGGTGACCAGGACCGCGGCCGGCAGCGGGAGGAGCAGCACGCTCTGGCTGACCAGGACCAGGGACAGGAGCGTGGCCCCGACGCCGGCGCTGCCCGTCATGAACACCAGGTAGCTCAGCGGGAGCTGGACGACGACGTACGCGATGCCGAGCCGCAGCCGGCGCGGGGGCGGCTGCCGGTCGACCCAGCCGAAACCGGCGATCGCGAGCACCGAGAAGAGCAGGGCCACGACGATCGGGGGCAGGGGGTCATCCAGGCCGGTGGCCTCCGCGACCAGGGTGAGGAAGGCCCCGCAGGTCAGCACGGCGAGGGCGCGGGTCACCTGCTCACTGTGCTGCGCCGCGGAGCCACTGGTCAACGACCGGTCGGGTGAGGCCGTGGTGCCTGGCGTTCACCGCGACGGGCTGGGCAGGATCGGGGGGTGACGCCTCCGCTGCTGCTCTCGCACTGGCCCACGCCCCTGGACCGGGCGCCCCGGCTGGCGGCCGCGCTCGGCCTGGGACCGGACGACCTCTGGGTCAAGCGCGACGACCTGACCGATCTGGGCGGCGGCAACAAGGTGCGCAAGCTGGAGCACCTGGTCGCCGAGGCCCTCGCCGCGGACGCGACCGTGCTCGTGGCCAGTGGCGGAGCGCAGAGCAACCACGCCCGCATGACCGCCGCCGCGGCGGCCCGCGTCGGCCTGCGCGCGGTGCTGGTGCTGGGTGGCACCGCCCTGGTCGGGCGCCCGGGCAACCTCGCGCTCGACGAGCTGCTCGGCGCCGAGATCGTGCTCGCCGACGGGCTGTCGGGGGTGCAGCTGGACGACCGGGTCGGGGAGGTCGCCGACCGGCTGCGGGCGCAGGGCGAGGTCCTGGCGGTGCTCCCCTTCGGCGGGTCGTCGGCGGTCGGCGCCCGCGGCTACGTCGCCTGCGCCGCGGAGCTGGAGGAGCAGGCGCCGGACGCCGCGCACGTCGTCGTGGCCGTCGGCTCGGGCGGCACGATGGCCGGGCTGGTGGCCGGTCTCGGGCATGAGCGGGTCCTCGGCATCGACACCGGCGCGACGAACGATCCGGTGGAGCGCGTCGCGGCGATCGTGACCGAGCTCGGCGGACGGGCGGACCGGCTGCGGCTCGACCGGGACCAGGTGGGCGACGGGTACGGCCGGCTCACGCCCGCCGCCGCCTCGGCCATGCGCACCGCCGCCCGCACGGAGGGGTTGCTCCTCGACCCGGTCTACACGGGCAAGGCGCTCGCCGGCCTCGCCGCCGCTGCCGCCGAGGGCATCGTCCGGCCGGGCGAGCGGACGGTGTTCGTGCACACCGGCGGCCTGCCCGGCCTGTTCGGCCATCCGTACGCGGCCGAGCTGGCGGCCGTCGCGGTCGGCGAGGGCCGACGGTGGACGATCCCCGCGACGTAGCCTCGCGAGCGCCATGGCCACCGCTCCCCCGCTCCGCGACCGGGCCGACGCCTGCCCCGGTGCGCTGCAGACGCACGCCGCCGCCGACGGGGCCCTCGCCCGGGTGCGGATCCCCGGGGGCGCGCTGACCCCGGCCCAGCTGCTCGCCCTGAGCGCCGCCGCCCGCGAGCTCGGGAACGGGGCGCTGGAGCTGACCAGCCGCGGGAACGTGCAGCTGCGCGGTGTGCGGGCGGGGGCGGTGGACGAGCTGGGCGACCGGCTGGCGGACGCCGGTCTGCTGCCCAGCGCGACGCACGAGACGGCCCGCAACGTGCTGGCCAGCGTGCTCAGCGGCCGGGCCGGGGGCGTCGTCGACGTGCGGCCGTGGGTCACCGGCTTCGACGGCGCGATGTGCGCCGATCCCGCCCTCGCCGCCCTGCCGGGTCGCTTCCTCGCCGCCTTCGACGACGGCCGGGGCGACGTCGCGGGGGTCGGTGCCGACGTGGGGCTGCTGGCGCTCGACCCTTCGGCAGTGGCGCTGCTGGTGGGCGGCATCGACAGCGGACTGCGCTGCCGGCCGTCGGAGGCGGTCGGGCTCGCGCTGGCCGCCACCCGCGCCTTCCTCGACGAGCGGGCGGCCCAGGGCGGGACCGCCTGGCGGGTGACGGAGCTGGCGGACGGACCGTCCCGGATCGTGGCCGCGCTCGACGGGCACCGCACCGAGCCGCTGCAGGTCCCGCCGCCCCCGGTGACCGGCCCCGCTGGAGCCCTGGTCCAGGACGACGGGCGGACCGCGCTGGTCGCCGTCGTCCCACTCGGCCGGCTGACCGCGTCGCAGGCCGAACTCCTCGCCCGCACCGCCGTGAGCGACCTGCAGCTGACGCCGTGGCGGAGCGTGGTGGTGCCGGACCTGCCCGGCGCGGCGGCGGCCCGTGAACTGTCCGCCGCCGGCCTGGAGCTGGACCCCGGCAGCCCGTGGCTGCGGGTGACCGCCTGCGCCGGGCTGCCCGGGTGCGCGAAGTCGCTGGCCGACGTCCGCGGTGACGTCGTGCGGGCGGTGACCACCGGCACCCTTCCGGCGGACGGCGCGCGCCAACACTGGGTCGGCTGCGAGCGGCGCTGCGGCCGCCCGTCGGGAGCGGTCGTGGACGTCGTGGCGACGCCGGCCGGTTACCGGATCGGCTGAGCGGTCACCTCCGCCAGAACAGGTGGTGGGTCACGCCGCTCGCGCTCGGCACGACGTCCACGTGAAAGCGGTCGCGCAGGTCGTCCGGTGACTCCCAGAGCCGGACCCCTGAACCCAGCCGTACCGGCGAGACCGCGACGTGCAACGTGTCGACCAGGTCGGCGTCGAGGAACTCCCGGATGACGGTGGCGCCGCCGCCGAGCCGGACGTCCTTGCCCTGAGCCGCCTGCCGCGCCTGCTCGAGGACCGTGGCCGGTTCTCCACCGACGAAGTAGAACGTGGTGTCGGAGAGCGTGAACGAGGGGCGCTCGTGGTGGGTCATGACGAACACGGGGGTGTGGAACGGGGGCTCGTCCCCCCACCAGCCCTGCCACCCGTGGTTCTGCCACGGACCGCGCTGCGGACCGAACTTGTTCCGCCCCATGATCTCGGCGCCGATGTTGTGGGCGAAGTCGCGGGTGAGGTAGTCGTCGAGCCCCCGGCTCCCTCCGGGCTCGGTGCGGTTGGGCCAACTCGCCGTGGCGCCGGCCCAGGCGAACATCTCTCCCGGATCGGCGTGCCCGAACGGTCGCTCCAGGCTCTGGCCCTCCCCGGCGCCGAAACCGTCGCTCGAGACGGTGAAGTTCTGGACTCTCAACAGCTGGGACACGGGGCTCCTCCAGGGTGGTCGACGACTGTGAGACCGGCGCTGTTCTCGGATGTCATCGGTGCAGGGGTGTGCATGCCTACCGGCGCCGGCACCCGCGCCGCAAGGCCGGTCGAAAGCATGTGGACAAGTCGCTGACCTGGGGATTCACCCTGCAGCGCGTCCCCGTCTGCGCTAGACTTCGAACACGTGATCGAACGGGTGGGAGGTGTCGTGCGGGAGCTGCTGCACTCCGTCGCGGACTCGCTGGACGCCGCGCGGCTCGAGGACCTGGTCACCGCCGATCAGGTGCTGGACCGGACGGCGCTGCTGCTCGCGGTGCGCAACGCCGCCGACGCCGAACTGACCCGCACCGTACGCAAGGCCGACACCATCCAGGCCCCCGAACGCGATGGCCACGCGTCGATGCGGTCGTGGCTGCGCAACCACGTCCGGCTCTCGGCCCGGGAGGCGAGCCGGCTGGTCCGCAACGGCCGGGCGCTGGAGGCGCTGCCCGCGGTCGCGGCGGCGTTCGCCGCCGGCGCGGTGACCGCCGAGCAGGTGGCGGTGATCGCCCCGATCACCGCCGTCGGCGTGCAGGCCGAGGCGGTCGGGCAGGGCATCGACCTCGCCGCGATCGACGCGGTGCTCGCCGACGTGGCCACCACCCAGGTGCACGCCGCCCTCGGCCAGGTCGTGCAGCACTTCCTGGACCTGCTCGACCCCGACGGCCCCGAACCCGACCCCACCGAGCAGCGGGCGCTGTCGATCGCCCGGCACGCCGACGGCAGCATCAGCGGCCGGTTCGAGCTCGACGCCGTCGGCGGGGAAAGGGTCTGCGCCGCGCTGGAGTCCTTCGTCCAGGCCGACCGGCCCAAGGGCGACCTGCGCACCCGCGCCCAGCAGCAGGGTGACGCCCTGGTGCAGTGGGCCGACGTGACCCTGGCCGCCGGGCGGGCGCCGATCCTGCGCACCGTGAAGCCGCACGTCATCGCCGTGATCCGGATCGAGGACCTGGCCGACCCCGCCCGCGTGCCCGGCGCCGCGCAGTTGGGGTTCGGCGCCGCGATCTCCGCCGCCCGGGCGCGGTGGCTGGCCTGCGACGGCAACGTCAGCCGGATCGTCATGGGTCCCGACGGGCAGGTGCTCGACCACGGCCGCAGCAAACGGATCGTCCCGGCCGGGCTGCGCCGGGCCGTCGAGGTGCGGGACCGGCACTGCGTCTTTGCCGGCTGCGACGCGCCCACCCACTGGTGCGACGTCCACCATGTCCAGGAATGGGTGCTCGACGAGGGCCCGACCAGCCTGGAGAACTCCGCCCTGCTCTGCGAGCGGCACCACACCAAGGTCCACCACGGATTCCGGGTCGAACGGCAACCCGACGGCCGATGGCGCACCTGGCGCCCCGACGGCACCGAGATCCTGATTGCCCAACCGCTGCTGGTCTGACCTTGCGCGACGCAGGACCGAACGACGGGCGAAGGCGTTCCGCGTGGAGCCCGCCG
>DASQTE010000333.1:0-13726 GCA_035642035.1 Blastococcus sp. | reverse complement strand
TGTCGAGCTCGCCGGCGTCCCGCAGCCGACGGGCCTGCGCGGCGGCCGACAGTCCCGCCGCGTCTCCCCCGATGACCACCAGCCGTTCCACGTCCACAGGGTGTCACCCGGGACCGGCACCCGGCAGGTCAGCGCCCCTGCAGGTCACCCACCGCGGCGAGGTCGCGGACCCCCGCCCGCCGGAACACCTTGCCCGGATTCAGCAGGCCGGCCGGGTCGAGCGCGTCCTTGATCGCCCGGTGCACGTCCAGCGCCACCGGGCCGATCTCGCGCTCCAGCCAGTCGACCTTGATCGCGCCGACGCCGTGCTCGCCGGTGATCGTGCCGCCGAGCGACAGCCCGAGCTCGAGGATGTCGTCGAAGGCGGCGAAGGCCCGCTCCCGCTGGTCGGCGTCGGCCGGGTCGAAGCAGATCGTCGGGTGCATGTTGCCGTCGCCGGCGTGCCCGACGACGCCGATGGTGAGGCCGCGGCCGGCGGCGATCGCGTCGCACCCGTCGAGGAAGGCGGCGATCCGCGACCGCGGCACGGCGACGTCGTCGATGAGCGTGCTGCCCAGCTGCTCGAGCGCCGGGAGGGCCATCCGCCGGGCCTGCAGCAGCAGGTCGCCCTCCGCCGGGTCGTCGGTGGTGTGCACGAACTCGGCGCCGGCGTCGCGGCACAGCTGCGCGAGCGCCTCGATCTCGCGGGCGGCCGACTCGCCGCCGCAGTCGGACTGTGCCACGAGCAGCGCGTGCGCGGACCGGTCGAGGTCGGCCTTGAGCAGGTCGTCCACGGCGCAGATGCAGGTGTTGTCCATGACCTCGAGCAGGCTGGGCACCAGCCCGGTGGTCACCACCCGCTCCACCACCTGCCCGGTCTGCGCCGTCGTCGCGAAGGTGGCGGCGAGCGTCACCGGCCGCTGCGGGGCCGGGCGCAGCGCGAGGGTCGCCTCGGTGATGACGCCGAGCGTCCCCTCCGAGCCGACGAACAACCGGGCCAGGTCGTAGCCGGCGACGCCCTTGACCGTCCGTCGGCCGGTCCGCAGCACCCGCCCGTCCGCGAGGACGACCTCCAGGCCCAGCACGTAATCGGTGGTGACGCCGTACTTGACGCAGCAGAGGCCGCCGGAGTTGGTCGAGAGGTTGCCGCCGATCGTGCACCAGTCGTAGCTGGAGGGGTCCGGCGGGTAGAAGAGCCCGGACCCGGCGACGGCGTCGCGCAGCGCCTTGTTCACCACCCCCGGCTGGACGACGGCGAGGCGGTCGGCGGCGGAGACCTCGAGGACTTTGTCCATCCGGGTCATGACCAGCGTCAGCGCGCCGTCGACGGCGTTGCTGGACCCGGCCAGCCCCGAGCCTGCGCCGCGCGGGACGACCGGGACCCCGTGCCGCGACGCGACCCGCATGACCGCGACGACGTCGCCGGTGCTCCGGGGCAGGACGACGGCGGCCGGCGTGCCCGCCGGCGCCAGCATCGCCTGGTCGCGGGCATAGGACGCCGTGACGTCCGGGTCGGTGAGGACGCTGTCGGCCCCGAGCGCGTCCCGCAATTCGGTCACCCACGGAGTGGTCACGGTCACACCGTAGGTCCTTAAAGGATGATCAGGTCACCTGATCATCGAGGGTCCTGGCTCACCGCCCACGCTGAGCCAGGACCCGGAACGATCAGGTCTCCTGATCGTCCGGGGCTACTCCAGGCCCAGGTCGGCGAGGGTGAACGCGGAGCGGTACTCGAACCCGGCCTTCTCCACGGCCTCGCGCCCGCCGCGGTCGACGATCACCGCCACGGCGATCACCTCGGCGCCGGCCTCGTGCAGCGCCTCGGCCGCGGTCAGGGGGCTGCCGCCGGTGGTGGACACGTCCTCGACCACGAGCACGGCGCGGCCCTCGACGTCGGGCCCCTCGATGCGCCGCTGCAGACCGTGCGCCTTGCCCGCCTTGCGGACGACGCAGGCGTCCAGGTAGCCCTCGCCGTCGGCGGCCGCGTGCAGCATCGCCGTGGCCACCGGGTCGGCGCCGAGCGTCAGCCCGCCGACGACGTCGTAGCGCAGGTCGCGGGTCAGCTGCCGCATCACGCGCCCGACGAGCGGGGCGCCCTCGTGGTGGAGGGTGAGGCGGCGCATGTCGATGTACCAGTCGGCCTCGCGCCCCGAGGAGAGCGTGACCTTCCCGTGCACCACGGCCAGGTCGACGATCAGTTCGAGCAACCGGTCACGGTCGGACTGGGAGGCGGGAGCCGTCATGCGCCGAACCCTAGACATGCCCCTGGACACGACGCAGGGCCGCCGTCCGACCGGAGGCGGACGACGGCCCTGTGACGGCCCCCTTCCAGGGGCCCGCCCCGAGCGTGCGAGGGGTGGGGAGGAAGGGGGCCCTTCTGTCACATGCCGGCGGGCTTCAGCACCTGGTCGATGATGTAGACGGTGGCGTTGGCGGTCTGCACGTTGCCGCAGATCACCGTGGCCTCCATGCCCACGACGGTGCCGTCCATGGCGATGGTGAAGTCCTCACCGGAGCCCTCGATCGTCACCTCGTCGTTGTTCAGCGTGGTGTGCGTGCCGGCCAGCTCCTCCGGGGTCAGCCGACCCGGGATGACGTGGTGGGTGAGCACCGTCGTCAGCGCCGCGGTGTCGGCCAGCAGACCGTTCAGCGCGTCGGCCGGGACCGCCTCGAACGCCGGGTTGGCCGGGGCCAGCACGGTGATGTCGTCGGTGGTGTTCAGCGTGTCGCCGAGGTTGGCGGCGGTGACCGCCTGGACCAGCGTGGACAGCGCGGGGTTGTTGCTGGCGGCGGTGGCGACCGGGTCGTCGGTCATCCCGGTGAAGCTGCCCTCGCCCTCGGTCGGGACCGCGGAGCAGCCCGCGCCGAACGGCTCGTCGGTGGCGGGCATCGCGCTGCTCTCGGTGGCCTCCGAGCTCTCGCTGCTGCTGCCGGTGTCCGCGGAGGCGCTGCTGCCGGCGGAGTCGTCCGATCCACACGCGCTCAGGGTGATGGCGAGGGTGGAGACGGCGGTCATGAGGACGCCGCGGGTGAGGAGGTTGCTCTTCACGGTGATGGTGCTCCTTGTCCTGTCCGTGCGACCGCATTGTCGCGGGCGGGTGGTGCGCCGGTCCGCGGGGAGCGGTCCGGAGTATCTCGCCCCGGCGGGTGCCCGGGCGGGTCTGGGTCCGGCCGGGTGGCCGGAGGGGTTCAGCCGGCGACCACCTGGACGGTGTGCCAGCCGCTGGAGCCGGCCGGGAAGGGCGTCGCGCGCTGCTCGGTCTGCACCTCGCCGTCGGCGCCGGTGGCGCGCACGGTGATCGAGTGCCGGCCGGTCGGGAAGTCGTAGGGCAGCACCCACTGCCGCCACAGGTCGGCGTCGACCTCGGGGGAGAGCTCGGCCTGCACCCAGTCCTCGTCGTCGACGCGCACCTCGACCGAGGCGATGCCGCGGGTCTGCGCCCAGGCGACGCCGGCGATGGCGCGGCGGCCCGCCGGGAACGGGCGGAGCGGGGCGGGGGTGTCGATGCGGGAGGCGATCTTGATCGGTCCCTCGGCCGCCCAGTCGCGCTCGGTCCAGTAGGCGTCGACGGCGTCGAAGGTGGTGGCCTCGATCCGGACCAGCCACTTGCAGGCCGACACGTAGCCGTAGAGGCCGGGGATCAGCATGCGCACCGGAAAGCCGTGCTCGACCGGGAGCGGCTCCCCGTTCATCCCGAAGGCCAGCATCGCGTCCTCGACCGCGAGGGCGTTGCGGGTCGGGGCGCCGATCGTCATGCCGTCCTCGGAGCGGCAGAGCAGCTGGTCGCTGGCGGACCGGATGCCGTTCTCCTGGAGCAGGGGTCCGAGGGGGACGCCGATCCAGCGCGCCGTCCCGGCCAGGCTGCCGCCCACCTCGTTGGAGACGCAGGTCAGCGTGATGTCGCGCTCGACGACGTCGTCGCGGTCGAACAGGTCGGCCAGCGTGTAGCTGCGCGGGGAGTCGAACATCCCGGCCATCTCCAGCCGGTAGTCGGCGGGACGGATGCGGGGGACGCTGATCGCGGTGTCGACCCGGTAGAACTCGCGGTTGTCGGTGAACAGCGGGGTCAGGCCGTCGACGTCCCGGGCCAGGTCCGCGCCGGCCGGCAGCGCCGCCGCCCGTGACGCCGGGGTCGGCAGGCGGAGGGCGGCCCGGTCACCGGCGACGTCGAAGCGGCGCTGGAGCAGCCGGCCACCGCCGCCGGTGACGGCGGCCGCGCCGAGCGCGACCCCGCTGGTGAGGAAGAAGCGGCGCCGGTCCAGGCCGGCGCCCTTGCGGTCGCCGGAGCCGAGGACGTCGCGCAGCCGGTCGACCACCCGCTCGTCGGCGTGGCGGCCGTCGCCGACCTCGTCCGCAGCGGGCGGGGCGGCCGTACCGGTGTCGGCGGTGAGCGGGGCCAGCAGAGCGCGCAGGGCGACGATGCCGGCCGCCGCGCCGAGGAGCGACGGCAGCGCGTCCAGCGGACCGCCGGCCGGCCGGGTGAGGGCGGCGAGGACGCCGACGGCACCGAAGGCCGCGATGCCGAGCGTGCCGAGGCGGCGGTCGCGGAGCCCGACCAGCCCGACGACCAGCGCGTAGATCCCGATGACGGCGAGCGTCCCGACGACGAGGGCGATCTTGTCGTTCTCGCCGAACGTCCGGATGGCGAAGGCCTTGACCGGCTCGGGGGTGAGGGTGATGGCCGCGTCGCCGACGGCGATGACCGGTGACGCCGCCGGACCGACGAGTCCGGCCACCAGTTCGGCGACCCCGAGGGCGACGGCCGCGGCGATCAGCCCCGCCAGCGCGGCGAGGGCCCGCCGTCCGCGGGGCCGCTCGTCACGGGCTGCCGGCGCGGGCACCGGAGCCTGCAGGGATGTCGTCACGCACTGTCTTCGGCCGCCACCGGTGATCCGGATTCCTCCTGCGCGAAATCATCTGGGGCACAACCGAAAGGGTGACGGGACCGACCGGGACCGCGGGTCTGCCACCCTGGTCGCGTGCCGACCGAACAGTCCCCCGTGCCCGATGCCTCGTCGCACCCGCCGATGCCTCCGTCGGTCCGGGTCGCGGTGATCGTCATGGGCATCCTCGCCGCACTGCTGCTGACCAACGCGGCGCTGCTCTGGTACAGCTACGACGAAGCCGTCGCCCGCCTGGTGGAGGACGGGGACGGCATCTCCCGGTCCGAGGCGAGCCAGTTCGTGATCATGTCCCTGGTGCCCTACCTGGCGATCGGGGTCCTGCTCGCGCTCGCCGCGATCTTCCTGCCGCGCCGCCAGCCGTGGGCCCGGTGGCTCGGGCTGTCCGCCAGCGGCCTGCTGGCCCTGCTGTCGCTGCTGTCGGCGCTCACCCTCGGGGGCGTGACGATCTCGCTGCTGCTGCTGCTCGTCCTGTCGGTCTCCGCGGTCGCGAGCCTGCTGGCGAAGACGACCGGCGCCTGGGTGCCGAAGCTGCGCGCCGGCACCTGACCCGTTGCCGCCGGCGGTCCGGGGACCGCCGGCGACCGGGGATCAGCCCTGGCCGTTCGCCCGCTGCCAGCCGCGGTAGCGGTACCAGTCGTTGGACGGCTTGAGCGCCAGCAGCACGATGCCGACCGCGCTGAGGAGCAACTGGAACCAGCCCAGCGAGGTGAGGAAGCCGGTGGTGGCACCGGTGCCGGCCGCGAGGCCGACGAAGCCGAACACCACGCCGATGCCGCCGAGCACCCAGAGCACGATCCGGGCCCAGTTGCGGCCCTGCCACGCGAACCAGATGAAGAGGGCCTCGAGCCCGATGATGATCAGCGTGATGACCACGCCGATGAGGACGCCCGTGCGGGCGAGGTCCTCGGTGAGCGCCGGGTCGGTGGACTCCCGCAGGGCCTGGTCGATCAGGTCGTCGAAGTCGGCGAACGTCACGATCGCGGAGACGACGGCGAGGACGAGCCCGGCGACGAACGCCCCGATGCCGGCCCGCACCGTGGTCGGCCGCTCCATCGGCGGAGGGGCCCCGTAGCCCGTCGGCGCCGACGGCGCGGGGGTGTAGCCGGGGTACTGCTGCCCGTAGGGCGGCTGCTGGCCGTACGGCGGCTGACCCTGGGGCGACTGCCCGTACGGGGGCTGCTGGCCCTGGGGCGGCTGCTGGCCGTACGGCGGCTGGGCCGGCGGGGCGTTCCAGTCCTGCGGGGGCCCGCCGGGCTGCTGACCCTGCTGCCCCGGGTCCCCGTAGGGACCGTTCTGTCCTGACGTCATGCTGCGCCTCCCGTGAGTGCGGTTCCCCGCGATCATGGTGGACGGCGCCGAGCCCGGACCAGCGCCGCCCCGCGTGTCCCCCGCTCGGGTCACCCCGGGCCCCGCCCCCTGCAGGGGCCCGCGGTGAGCTTGCGAGCCGTGGGGGGCAGGGGGTGTTCCGTCAGCCGCGGGTGACGCTCAGGCCGCCGTCGCCGTCGGCCACGTCGGCCGGCCAGTCGACGACGACCTCGTCGCCGTCCCGGATGTCCCCGGCCAGCAGCGCCTTGGCCAGCTGGTCGCCGATCGCCGACTGCACGAGCCGGCGCAGCGGGCGGGCGCCGTAGACGGGGTCGAACCCGTTGAGCGCCAGCCACTCCTTCGCGGCGTCGGTGACCTGCAGCGTGAGCCGCCGGGCGGCCAGCCGCCGCGCCAGGACGCCGACCTGGATGTCGACGATGCCGGTCAGCTCGTCGCTGCCCAGGGCCCGGAAGACCACGACGTCGTCCAGCCGGTTGAGGAACTCCGGCTTGAAGTGCGAGCGGACGACCTCCATGACGGCATCGCGCCGCCGCTCCTCCGGGACCGACTGGTCGGCGATGATCGTGGACCCGAGGTTCGACGTCAGGATCAGGATGGTGTTGCGGAAGTCGACCGTCCGGCCCTGCCCGTCGGTGAGCCGGCCGTCGTCGAGGACCTGGAGCAGCACGTCGAAGACGTCCGGGTGCGCCTTCTCCACCTCGTCGAGCAGCACGACGGTGTACGGGCGCCGCCGCACGGCCTCGGTGAGCTGGCCCCCGGCCTCGTAGCCGACGTAGCCGGGGGGAGCCCCGACGAGGCGGGCGACCGAGTGCTTCTCCGAGTACTCGCTCATGTCGACGCGGACCATGGCCCGCTCGTCGTCGAACAGGAACTCCGCCAGCGCCTTGGCCAGCTCCGTCTTCCCGACGCCGGTCGGCCCGAGGAACAGGAAGGAGCCGGTGGGGCGGTCGGGGTCGGCCACGCCGGAGCGCGCCCGGCGCACCGCGTCGGAGACGGCGCGGACGGCGTCGGGCTGGCCGACGACCCGCCTGGCCAGGCCGTCCTCCATGCGCAGCAGCTTCTGGGTCTCCCCCTCGAGCAGCCGGCCGGCGGGGATCCCGGTCCAGGCCTGGACGACCTCGGCGATGTCGTCGGGGCCGACCTCCTCCTTGAGCATCGAGTCGCCCCCCGACGCCACCGAGTCCTCGGCGGAGGTCAGGGACCGCTCGAGCTCTGGCAGCCGGCCGTAGCGCAGCTCCGCGGCCCGGGCGAGGTCGCCGTCGCGCTCGGCGCGCTCGGCCTCGAGGCGCACCGACTCGAGCTCCTCCTTGATCCGCTGGATCCGCTCGATCGCGGTCTTGTCCTGCTGCCAGCGGAACGTCAGCTCGGCCAGCTCCTGCCGGAGGTTGGCCAGCTCCTCGCGCAGGGCGGCGAGGCGCTCCATCGACGACGGGTCGTCCTCCTTGGAGAGCGCCATCTCCTCGATCTCCATGCGGCGCACGGCGCGCTCCACCTCGTCGACCTCGACGGGGCGGCTGTCGATCTCCATGCGGAGCCGGCTCGCGGCCTCGTCGACCAGGTCGATCGCCTTGTCCGGGAGGAAGCGGGCCGTGACGTACCGGTCCGACAGCGCGGCGGCGGCGACGATGGCGGTGTCGGTGATGCGCACACCGTGGTGCACCTCGTAGCGCTCCTTGAGCCCGCGCAGGATGCCGATCGTGTCCTCGACCGAGGGCTCGCCGACGAAGACCTGCTGGAAGCGGCGCTCCAGGGCCGGGTCCTTCTCGATGTGCTCGCGGAACTCGTCCAGCGTGGTGGCGCCGACCATGCGCAGCTCACCGCGGGCGAGCATCGGCTTGATCATGTTCCCGGCGTCCATGGCGGAGTCGCCGCTGGCGCCGGCACCGACGATGGTGTGCAGCTCGTCGATGAAGGTGACGATCTGCCCCTCGGCCTCGGTGATCTCCTGGAGCACGGCCTTGAGCCGCTCCTCGAACTCACCGCGGTACTTGGCGCCGGCCACCATCGCGCTCAGGTCCAGCGCCATGAGCCGCTTGCCCTTGAGGCTCTCCGGGACGTCACCGGCGACGATCCGCTGCGCCAGGCCCTCGACGATCGCCGTCTTGCCGACGCCGGGCTCGCCGATGAGGACCGGGTTGTTCTTGGTGCGGCGGGACAGCACCTGGACGACGCGGCGGATCTCGGTGTCCCGCCCGATGACCGGGTCGATCTTGCCGTCGCGCGCCCGCTGCGTCAGGTCGACGGCGTACTTCTCCAGCGCCTGGAAGGTGCCCTCCGGGTCCGGCGTCGTCACCTTGCGGTTGCCGCGGACGGTCCGGAACGCGGCCAGCAGCGTGTCGCGGGTCGCCCCCGCGCCGGTGAGGACGTCGCCCGCCTCGCCGTCGGAACCGGCCAGGCCGACCAGCAGGTGCTCGGTGGAGATGTACTCGTCGCCGAGGGCGCCGGCCTGCTCGCCCGCGTCGTTGATCACGCGGAGCAGTTCCCGGGACGGCGACGGGGCGGGCACGGTGGCGCCGCTGACGCTGGGCATGCGGCGCAGCGCCGCCTCGGCCTTCGCGCGGACGTCGGCCGGGGCCGCGCCCACCGCGGTGAGCAGCGGACCCGCGATGCCGTCGGTCTGCTCCAGCAGGGCAGCGAGCAGGTGCAACGGCTCGAGGGCCGCCTGGCCTCGGGCGACGGCGAGTCGCTGGGCCGCGGCGATGGCTTCCTGCGACCGGGTCGTGAGCTTGCTGTCCATGATCGGGGACGCGCTTCCTCTCGTGGATCCGAACGGCCGCCGGGACTCCGGCGGCGGGTGGTCGACCGGTGCAACGACGACCAAGTTGAGTCTGTTCCGCTCAACCTTCTCACGCCGCCGCGGCTCGCCGTACCGCCCGCGGGTCCGGCCGACCGAGCCGCGACCATGGCGTTCGCCGATCCGCGCCCTAGACTCTGGCCATGACCGCTCTGCCGGCGCCGAGCGTGGCGCTCGACGACCAGCTGTGCTTCGCGCTCTACGCCGCTTCCCGGGCCGTGACGGCGCGCTACCGGCCGATGCTCGACGCCCTCGGCCTGACCTATCCGCAGTACCTGGTCATGATGCTGCTCTGGGAGACCGACCACCAGACCGTCGGCCAACTCGGTTCGCGGCTGGCGCTGGACAGCGGCACCCTCTCCCCGCTCCTCAAGCGGCTCACCGCCGCCGGCCTGGTCACGCGGCACCGCCGGGTCGAGGACGAGCGCTCGGTCTCGATCGCACTGACCGACCAGGGCCGCGCCCTCCGCGACAAGGCGTTCGGCATCTCCGAGGAGATGATCGACGCGATCGGGTTCGACACGGGCGAGTTCGAAGAGCTGATGCAGCGGCTGCGCCTGCTGACCGAGCGGGTCAACCGCGGCGAAGCCGTCTGCTGAGGGTGGTAGGCCCGTCGCTCGACGGGTAAGGGCTCCGCGACGCCGTCCAACCGTGGGCGGCCACGCCGAGGGAGCCTCGATGGCCACACGCACTGCCCGCACCGCCTGGACCGGGACGCTGCAGGACGGCTCCGGCCGGACCGAACTGGCCAGCTCCGGGCTGGGCACCTTCGACGTCTCCTGGCCGAAGCGGACCTCCGACGCGGCTGATGGGAGCACGAGCCCGGAGGAGCTGATCGCCGCTGCACACGCCTCCTGCTTCGCCATGGCGTTCTCCGGGGGCATCGCCAAGGCCGGGGGCACGCCGCAGAGCCTCGACGTCACCGCGGACGTCGGCTTCGGCCCCGACAAGGAGCGCGGGGGCTTCATGATCACCGGCATCACGCTGACCGTCCGCGGCCGGGTCGAGGGCATGGACGCCGCCGGCTTCGAGAAGGCCGCGCAGGAGGCCAAGGCCGGCTGCCCGGTCAGCAAGGCGCTGACCGGCGTGGACATCAGCCTGGACGCCGCCCTCGACCAGTAGGACGCAGCGGAGGCCCGGCCCCGCGAGGGGACCGGGCCTCCGTGCCGTGCGCTCCTGGTGCGCCAGCGCCTCGTCGCGCAGCCGCTCCTCGCCGCTGCGCGTGCTCAGCGCGATCTCCCGGATCAGCACGGCCGCGACCATCGCGACCACGGCGATGACCGCGGAGATGAGGAAGATGCGCCCCGTGGCGTCGCCGTAGGAGACGCGGATCGGGGCCTGGATCGCCGGCGGGGCGTCGGCCAGGTTCGCCAGCCCCACCTCCCCGGAGCCGGCCGCCTCGGCCGCGCCCGGCACGCCGGCCAGCCCGCTGCGGATCAGGTCACCCACGCGGCCGGCGATGTTCCCAGCGCCCCGGGCGGGTGGGTCAGGCGCTGGGCGGGGGTTCCTCGGCCTCGCGCGCCTCGCCGACCCGGTTGAGCCGGGCGAGCAGCTCGCCGAGGGTGGCGATGTCGGCCGCCGGCCAGTCGCCGAGATCGGACTCCCAGCGGGCGCGCCGGACCTCACGGATCCGCGCGAGCCGGGCCGAGCCCTCGGCGGACGGCGTCAGGACCTGCGCCCGGCCGTCGACGGGGTCCGCCGCGCGGTCGACCAGGCCCAGGTCGACGAGCGAGGCGACCTGGCGGCTGACCGTGCTCTTGTCGAGCCCCAGCCGCGTGACGAGGTCGCCGGCGCGCAGGGGGCCGGTGTCCTCGAGCAGGGCGAGCAGCCCGTAGGCCGCGCCGTCCAGGTCGGGGTGCAGCTCGGCCGCCAGCCGGGTGGAGATGGCGCGGGCCCGGCGCAGCAGCAGGCCGATCTCGCGCTCCAGCCGGACGAACGCCTCGTGCGGGTCGACAGCCTGCGCGTCCGCCCGGTCGGGGGCGGAGGTCATCGCTCGCCCCGCGGGCGCCAGACGACCAGCGCGGCGCTCTGCCGGCTCTGCGGGACCAGGTCGCGGCGGAAGCCGGCCGGCACGGCGGCCTCGGCGGCCATGCGCCGGGCATCGGACGCGTCGAGCGCCTGCAGCAGCTCGTGCACCCGCGCCTGCAGCGCCTCCACCTGCGACTCGAGGTCGATGATGCGCTTGATGCCGGCCAGGTTGACGCCGTCCTCCTGCGAGAGCCGCTGCACCTCGCGGAGCAGGGCGACGTCCCGCGGGCTGTACCGGCGGCCGCCGCCCGGCGTCCGGCCGGGGCTCACCAGCCCCAGCCGGTCGTACTGGCGCAGGGTCTGGGCGTGCATGCCGGCCAGCTCGGCCGCCACGGAGATCACGAAGACCGGGGCGTCCTCGGCGACGGCACGGACGCCGTCCTGGGGCTGGCTCACCGCTCACCTCCCGCCTTGACGGCGGCCGTGATCTGCGGCCGCGGGTCCTCGTCCATCTCCTCGGCCAGGTTCTCCACGGCCTTGCGCTGGGCCGGGGTCAGCTTGGCCGGCACCGCGACCTCCAGGGTGACCAGCAGGTCGCCGGAGCGGCCCTTGCCGTGCACACCTCGGCCGCGGACCCGGAGGGTCCGCCCGGTGGCGGTCCCCGCGGGCACCTTGAGCGAGACGTTCCCGTCGAGGGTCGGCACGGTCACCGTCGTCCCGAGGGCCGCCTCGGCGAACGTGATCGGCACGGTGAGCGTCACGTCGTCGCCCTTGCGGCCGAACAGTTGGTGCTCGGAGACGTGCACGACGACGAACAGGTCGCCCGCCGGACCACCGCGGCGTCCCGGCGCACCCTTGCCGGCCAGCCGGATGCGCTGACCGTCCCGGACGCCCGCCGGGATCCGGACGGTGATGGTGCGGGTCTGGGTCGTCACGCCGTTGCCGGCGCAGGTGGGGCACGGGTCGTCGACGACCGAACCGGTACCGCGGCAGTTGCGGCACGGCTCGGAGAAGGCGAACGCCCCCTGGCTCCGGCTGGTCACGCCGGCGCCCTGGCACACCGGGCAGGTGTGCGGTGACGTCCCGGGCTTCGCGCCGCTGCCGTTGCAGGTCGGGCAGGTGCCGGGGCTCTGCATCCGCAGCGGCACCGTCACGCCCAGGGCCGCCTCGTCGAAGGAGAGGGTGGCCTCGGTCTCGACGTCCTGACCCCGGGCGGGGCCCGACGCCGCCTGGCTGCGGGCCCGGGCGCCGCCCCCGGCACCGCCGAACAGGCCGCCGAGGATGTCGCCCAGCCCGCCGGCTCCCCGGCCGCCGGCCGCGCCGGCACCCCCGGCCTGGCCGAAGAGGTCCCCGAGGTCGAACGGCTGACCGCTCCCGCCAGCAGGGAACCCGCCGGGGAAGCCACCCGGACGGCCGCCGGCGCCGAACAGCCGCCGGTTCTCGTCGTACTCGGCCCGCCGCTTGGTGTCCGAGAGGACGTCGTAGGCCTCGGAGACGTCCTTGAAGCGCGCCTCGGCGTCGGCGTTGCCCGGGTTCTTGTCCGGGTGCAGCTCGGTGGCCAGCTTGCGGTAGGCCTTCTTGATCGTCGCCGCGTCGGCGTCCTTGGGGACGCCCAGTGCGGCGTAGAAGTCCTTCTCGATGAAGTCCCGGGTGCTCATCGGGCGCCCCCTCTCGCTGTGGGTCGGTTCAGTTCGCCGTCGGCTCGTCGGCCGCCGGCTGCGCAACCGGTTCGGCGACCGGCTCCGCGACCGGCGCGGGCGACTCGGGGTCGCTGACGGCCACCATCGCCGACCGCAGGACCCGGTCGCCGCGACGGAAACCCTGGCGCAGCACGGTCGTCGCGGTCGGGACGCTGACCTCCGACGACGTGTCGTGGATGACCGCCTCGTGCAGCGCGGGGTCGAACGGGTCGCCCGCCACGCCGAAGGAGGTGACCCCGAGACCGTCGAGCAGTCCGAGGACCCGGTCGGCCACGACCTTGAAGGCGCCGGTGAGGTCACCGTGGTCCCGGGCCCGCTCTATGTCGTCGACGATCGGGAAGAGCTGCAGCGCGAACCGCTCGGCGGCCTGGTCGACGACCAGCGAGCGGTCGCGGTCGACCCGGCGCCGGTAGTTGGCGTACTCGGCGCTGACCCGCTGCAGGTCCTCGGTCCGCTCGGCCAGCTGCTTCTCCAGGTCGCCGCCGTCGGAGGGCGGGATCTGGGTGGGCGGGACCGGGTTCGGCGCCGGCTCCTCGGCGACCGGCGTCTCGTGCTCGCTCATCTGTTCCTCTCGGACCGTGCCGTGGGGGGTGGGCTGGGCAGGGCTCGGGTCGGCGGGGGTGGTGCCGGCCGGCTGGTCGCCGGCCGGCACCCGGATCGCCCCGCTGACGGGGTCGATGCGCCGCTTGTCGCGGATCACGACCCGCGGCGCATCCTCGTCCCGCGTCGTCACGGCCGCTTGTCGGTGTCCTCGTCGACGATCTCGGCGTCGACGACGTCGTCGTCAGCGGAACCCGTGGGCTGTCCCGCGTCCCCGGACTCGGCACCGGGCGCACCCTCGGCCCCGGCCTCGGCGTTCTGCGCGTAGAGCGCACCGCCGACCTCCTGGGACACGCGGGCCACCTTCTCCTGCGCGGTCTTGATGGCCTCGATGTCGGAGCCACCGAGCGCCGAGCGGAGGTCGGTCAGCGCCTCGCCGAGCTCGTCCTTCTTCTCGGCCGGGATCTTGTCGCCGTTCTCGGCCAGGAACTTCTCGGTCTGGTACTGCAGCGAC
>DASQTE010000332.1:0-7102 GCA_035642035.1 Blastococcus sp. | reverse complement strand
CGGGCGGCAAGCCGTTCCGCCCGCCGGTCGCCGGCCTGGACGCCGACGGCGTGCACGGCGTCCATCGCCTGGCCGACGGCGCCGACGTCCGGGCGGCCATCGCAGCAGGTGCGAAGCGGGCCGTCGTCCTCGGTGGCGGGTACATCGGGCTCGAGATGGCCGAGGTGCTGCAGACCCGCGGGCTCGAGGTCACCGTCGTGCTCGCCGACCCGCTCCCGATGGCGCAGCTCGACGACGACATGGGCGAGCGCGTCTGCGCCGCCATGTGCGAGGCCGGCATCGACGTGCAGACCAACCAGCCCGTCCGCGAGATCGAGGTCGGTCCCGACGGCGCCGTGCGCGCCGTGCGCACCGACGACGCGGGCTACGACGCCGACCTCGTCGTCCTCGGCCTCGGCATGGGCCCGGAGACGACGCTCGCCCGGGAGGCCGGGCTGGCACTGGGGACGACGGGCGCGATCGACGTCGCGCACACCCAGCGCAGCCGCTCGCACCCCGAGGTCTTCGCCGCCGGCGACTGCTCGCAGACGTTCCACCGGATCACCGGGGAGTCGATCCACGTCGCGCTCGGCACGCACGCGAACAAGCAGGGCCGGGTCGCCGGATCGGTGATCGGCGGTCGCCCCGCCCGGTTCGCCGGCGTCCTGGGGACGGCCATGACGAAGGTGGGCGACCTCGAGGTGGCGCGCACCGGGCTGTGCACCACGCAGGCCGAGGAGGGCGGCTACGACTACCGGACCGAGCTCATCGAGTCATCGACCCGGGCCGGCTACTACCCGGGTGCCGCGCCGATCGCCGTCAAGATCATCACCGAGCGCGGGTCGGGGCTGCTGCTGGGTGCCCAGATCGTCGGCGGGCCTGGCAGCGGCAAGCGGATCGACGTGTTCGCGACCGCCATCTGGGCCGGGCTGACCGCCGAGGTGCTGGCCGGCTCCGATCTGTCCTACGCCCCGCCGTTCTCGCCGACCTACGACCCGGTGGTGGTGGCGGCGCGCGTGGCGAGCCGCATCGAGACGGGCTGAGCGGTGACCGCGACAGACGTGCGGGACGCCGACTGGTACGGCGAGGACCTCTCCGGCCGGGAGCACAGCGGGGTGCGGTTCTCCGGGGTCGACCTCTCCGAGGCGACCGGTGACGGCGTCGTCTTCACCGACTGCACGTTCGCCGACTGCAAGCTCAACGGCGTCCGGCTCACCGACGCCGCCTTCCTCAACTGCACGTTCACCGGCTGCTCGTTCTTCCAGGCCGAGCTGACCGGCTGCAAGTTCGTCGGGAGCAGGTTCGAGCGCTGCGGCTTCGACCTGCTCGCCGTGGACGGCGGGGACTGGTCGTTCGTGGCGATGCCCGACGCCGACCTCACCCGGGCGACGCTGGCGGGGACCCGCCTCCGGGAGGCCGACCTGACCGGCCTGCGCGCCGCCGGGGCGACGCTGCGCGGCCTGGACCTGTCCGCGGCGGAGCTCACCGGTGCCGATCTCGGCGGGGCGGACCTCCGGGGCAGCGACCTCTCGGCGCTCGACCTCCGCGACGCCCAGCTCACCGGCGCGGTGATCGACGTGGCCCAGGCGGTCGTCCTGGTCACCTCCGTCGGGCTCGACGTGCGCCCCGACGTCCCGGACTGAGCGGTCCAGCGGAATACTGGGCACCGAGCAGCGCCGAGCATCGACGACAGGAGTGCCCCGCATGCCCATCGCGACCCCCGAGGTCTACGCCGACATGATCCGCCGGGCCAAGGAGGGCGGGTTCGCCTACCCGGCGATCAACTGCACGTCCTCGGAGACGATCAACGCGGCCCTCCGCGGGTTCGCCGACGCGGGCAGCGACGGCATCATCCAGTTCTCCACCGGCGGTGCGGAGTTCGGCTCCGGCACCCGGGTCAAGGACATGGTCACCGGCGCGGTGGCGCTGGCCGAGTTCGCGCACGTCGTCGCCGAGAAGTACCCGGTGAACGTCGCGCTGCACACCGACCACTGCCCCAAGGACAAGCTCGACGGCTACGTCCGCCCGCTGATCGCGCTGTCCAAGGACCGCGTGGACGCCGGCCAGGCACCGCTGTTCCAGTCGCACATGTGGGACGGCTCGGCGATCGACCTCGACGAGAACCTCGACATCGCCGAGGAGCTGCTCGAGAGGGCCGCCGCGGCGAAGATCGTGCTCGAGGTGGAGATCGGCGTCGTCGGCGGCGAGGAGGACGGCGTCGCGCACGACATCAACGAGAAGCTCTACACCGCCGAGGGCGACTTCGTGGCCACCGCGCGCAAGCTGGGCCTCGGCGACCGCGGCATCTACCTGCTCGCCGCCACCTTCGGCAACGTCCACGGCGTCTACAAGCCGGGCAACGTGAAGCTGCGGCCGGAGATCCTCAAGCAGGGCCAGGACGTCGTCGCCAAGGAGTTCGGGCTCTCCGACGACAAGCCCTTCAACCTGGTCTTCCACGGCGGCTCGGGCTCCGCGCAGTCGGAGATCCGCGAGGCGCTGTCCTACGGCGTCGTGAAGATGAACGTCGACACCGACACCCAGTACGCCTTCACCCGGCCGATCGCCGGGCACATGTTCAGCAACTACGACGGCGTCCTCAAGGTCGACGGCGAGGTCGGCAACAAGAAGGCCTACGACCCGCGCAGCTACCTCAAGGCCGGCGAGACCGGCATGGCCGCCCGCATCGTCGAGGCGTGCGAGGACCTGCTGTCGGCCGGTCAGTCGACGGCCGGCTGATGTCGCACTCCCACGGCAACCTGCTCGGCGAGCCGCCGGCCACCCTGCTGCCGGGCAATCCCGAGGCCGAGCGCGAGCTGGCCGAGGGCACGCCGGCCGCCGAGGTGGCGGCCCACCACCCGACGGTGAGCACGGCCTGGGCCGCGCTCGCCGAGGCGGCGATCGACCGGCCCGAGCGCCTGCTGCCCGACACGATCGAGGCCTACGCCTACGCCCGCACCGGCTACCACCGGGGCCTGGACGCGCTGCGCCGCAACGGCTGGAAGGGCTTCGGGCCGGTCCCGTGGTCGCACGAGCCCAACCGCGGTTTCCTGCGCTGCGTGACGGTCCTGGCGAAGGCCGCGGAGGCCATCGGCGAGCACGACGAGCAGGAGCGCTGCACCCAGCTGCTGCGCGACTGCGACCCGAGCCTCGCGCCCTGAGGATGACACTCGGTAGCACGCAGATCCGCTGACGGCGGCGCGCTGAGCAGCGGGTTCGCGGACGAGGTTTCCGAGATGATCACGATGGTCATCACTCTCGGTGCACGGCGCCGCCTCGGCGCCAACACGAACGGAGACAGCGCATGACCACCTTGTTGCTGATCCTCGCCGCGATCCTGGTCATCGCCGGGATCTTCGCGATCGTCCGCGGTCAGTTGCTGTGGGGGATCGTCCTGATCGTGATCGGTCTGCTCGTCGGTCCGGGTGGTGTCAGCGTCTTCAGCTGAGCCCGCCCCGGGCCCCGCTCGCGGGGCCTGGGGCCGGACCCGTCGGCGTCAGCGGTCGCCGAGCTCCGGGTGCAGCGCCGTGAGCGCATCGGTGAGGGTCCCGAGCTCCTCGGCGCCGGCCATGAGCGCGGTGAGGATGTCCGCGTCGACGTCGTCCCGCGTGAGGCTGCCGGCCACCTGACCGCCGGCCAGCAGCAGGAAGCGGTCCCCGATCAGGTGCGCGTAGCGGGGGTTGTTCGTCACCAGCACGACGGCCAGGCCCCGCGCCCGGGCGGCGAGGATCGCCTGCCCGAAGAGCGTCTGGCGGGCGATCGTCATGGGCGCCGTGGGCTCGTCGATGACGAGGGCGCGGGCGCCGAAGTACAGGGCACGGGCGACGGCGAGGCTCTGCCGCTCGCCGGCCTGCAGCGCGCTGGCCGGCTGGTCGGGGTCCAGCCCCGCGACGCCGACCCGCGCCATCTCGCGCCGGGTGACCTCGCGGGCCGTGTCGAGGTCCAGCCGGCGCAGTGGCCAGACGCCCCGCGTCGGCTCGGCGCCGAGGAAGAAGTTCCGCCAGACCGACAGGAGCGGCGCCACCGCGAGGTCCTCCCACACGGTGGCGATGCCGGCGGCGCGGGCCTGCGCCGGCGACCGGAAGCGCACCGGTCGTCCGTCGATCCGCAGCTCGCCCTCGTCGTGCCGGCGCAGGCCCGACAGGACCGAGACGAGCGTCGACTTCCCCGAGCCGTTCTCGCCCAGCACGCAGGTGATCTCCCCGGCGGGCAGCACGGCGCTGACCCGCGAGAGAGCGGGCACGTTCCCGTGGCTGACCGTCACCCCGCGCAGCTCCACCGAGGGGGCGGGAGCCGCACCGGCCTCCGACGCGACGGTGCTCACGAGCGCGGCACCGCCTTGAGCCGCCGGCGGACGACGCCGTTGGCCACCAGCGCCACCAGCAGCAGGACGCCGAGCAGCGCCTGGAACCAGCGGGGGTCCCAGCCGGCCAGCGCGATGCCCTGCCGCGCGACGGCGTACAGCAGCGCCGCGACGGACGCCCCGAAGGCGGAGCCGAACCCGCCGGTGAGCAGGCAGCCGCCGATCACGGCGACCACGATGTAGTCGATCCCCGTCCCGAGGCCCGCGTTGGACACCAGCACGCTCTCCAGCCGGAGGAGAGCGAGGGTCCCGATGAGCCAGCCGGCCGTCGCGGCGAGGCAGAACAGCGTGATCGTCGTCCGGCGCACCGGGACACCGAGCTCCCGCGCCGCCGTCCGGGCGCCGCCGCTGGCGAAGACGGCATTGCCGAACCTCGTCCGCCACAGGGCCCAGCTGGCCAGCGCCGTCGCGGCCACCCACCACAGCACCGCCACCTGGAACCGCCCCCCGGCGATCTCCGCCGACGACCCGAACAGCGCGGCGGCGGACTCCCAGCCGGTGGCCTCGTCGAGGCCGGTGATCTGGGTGGAGCCCGCGACCGCCTCGAAGCCGGCCAGGGCCGTGCCCTGCAGGATCAGGAACGTCGCGATGGTCACCAGGAAGCTCGGCAGGCCGGTGTTGACCACGAGGAGCCCGTTCACCACGCCGACGGCGAGCGCGGCGGCCAGCGACGCGAGCAGGGCCGGCCAGGTCGGCCACCCGGCCAGCCCGATGAGGATGGCGGTGAGCAGCGAGCTGGACACCGCCACGACCCCGACGGACAGGTCGAACTGCCCGGCGATGAGCAGGAGGGCGACCGCGACGGCACCGATGCCCAGGCTCGCGGCGACGTCCAGGACGCCCGCGGCACCGCTCGCGGTGAGCAGGCCGGGGGCCTCGAGGCCGAAGTAGAGCAGCACCACGGCGAGCCCGACGAGGGCCGGCAGGCTGGGCCGCGCGAGGGCTCCGCCGAGGAGGCGCCGTCCGCGGGGGAGCTGGACCGGCGTGCTCAGGCGGTCGGAGATCACCGGCACGCCTCGCGGCGCAGCCCGGTGGGGACACGGGACGACGGCAGCGGGGACCTCCTCGGCGGGGTGACCGGGCCCAGTGTCCACCGACACGCCCGGCCGCCTGCAGGCACCCGCCGGAGCGCGGTCACCTTTCAGGGCTGGAGGCGCCAGCGCACGCGGTCGTCGGCGTACCAGGTCCAGCGGTGGACCGGCCGCGCGTAGGGGACGCCGTCCCTGACGATCCGCGCCGGGTCGGAGGCGATCTGCAGGGCCCGACCGCTGGTCTGCCGGGTCGGGCGCAGGGGCTGGACCATGACGGTGACGCCGATCGTGTCCACCGCCCGCCAGTCCGGACGCACGTCGATCCGGGTGATCTCGCCGTCCGCGACCTTGATGTCGTCGTGGTGCGCCTGCAGCCCGAGCCGCCGGCTCAGGGAGCGGCGGCCGTCACCCGCCGCCTCCACCCGGCCGTGGTGGAGGAGCACGCCGCCGTGGTCGTCGCGGACGAGGCAGAGGTCGCGCGGTTCGCCGGTGCCGACCCCGATGTCGCGGGCCAGGGCGAGCGAGGCCTTGTCGCCGGCCGGCTCCCAGGCGACCGGGACGACCGCGGTCCGCTGCGCCTTCATCAGCACGGTGAGCACCGCTGCCAGGCCGGCCACCGGGCCCCGGACCCGCAGCGAACCGGCGTCGGCAGCTGCGGCGACGTCCTCCGGTCGGGGGGCCTGGCCGGGCTCCAGCCGGCGGAGATCCAGCTGCACGTCGGGCATGCGGATACCCTGCCATCTGGCTCTCCGGGACCGCCGGGCGGCGAGCGACCGACCCACCCCACCACCCCGACGGACAGAGGAGAACCAGGACCCGATGCCGGCTGTCGTGCTGATCGGTGCCCAGTGGGGCGACGAGGGCAAGGGCAAGGCCACCGACCTCCTCGGCGGCCGCGTCCCCTACGTCGTCCGATACCAGGGCGGCAACAACGCCGGTCACACGGTGATCACGCCGGACGGCGAGAAGTACGCGCTGCACCTGATCCCGTCGGGCATCCTCACGCCCGGCTGCACGCCGGTCATCGGCAACGGCGTGGTCATCGACCCCGAGGTGCTGATCGGCGAACTGGCCGGCCTGGACGAGCGCGGGGTCGACACCTCGCGCCTGGTCATCTCCTCGGACGCGCACCTGATCATGCCGCACCACCGGGCCCTGGACAAAGTCACCGAGCGCTTCCTGGGCAAGCGGAAGATCGGCACGACCGGCCGCGGCATCGGCCCCGCCTACGGCGACAAGGTCGCCCGCGTCGGCATCCGCGTGCAGGACCTCCTCGACCTCTCGATCCTCCGGCAGAAGCTCGAGGGCACGCTGCAGGAGAAGAACCAGATCCTGGTCAAGGTCTACAACCGCAAGGCGATCGACGTCGACGAGGTCGTCGAGGAGTACGCGCAGTACGCCGACCAGTTGAGGCACCGGATCGCCGACACCCGCCTGCTGCTCGGCAACGCGCTCGACGCCGGTGAGTGGGTGTTGCTCGAGGGCTCTCAGGGCACCCTCCTGGACGTCGACCACGGCACGTATCCGTTCGTCACGTCGTCCAACCCCACAGCCGGCGGGGCGGCCGCGGGCTCGGGCATCGGGCCCACCCGCATCGAGCGGGTCGTCGGCATCCTGAAGGCGTACACGACGCGGGTCGGCTCGGGCCCGTTCCCGACCGAGCTCTTCGACGCCAACGGCGAGTACCTGCGCAAGCAGGGCGGCGAGGTCGGCGTCACCACCGGCCGCGACC
>DASQTE010000331.1:0-6486 GCA_035642035.1 Blastococcus sp. | reverse complement strand
GAGCCGTCCGGCCGCCAGTCGCGCGGCACACCGGGAGCGACGACGACGTCGGCGGGGGAGTGCTCGCCGAGCGCCGTCCGCAGCGCTCCGGCGACCGCGTCGGCGACGGCGGACGGTGCGCACCGCACGACGGTCGCCTTGTAGTCCTCGAGCCGGTCGGTCAGGACGTCGAGCAGTTCGTCGGCGGAGCGGTCGTCGGTGAGCCGGTAGTCGCGCCGCACCTCCGCGGGGGCCGCGTGGGCGGGGCCGAGCGCCGTCCGGATGCGGCCGAGGATCTCCTCGCGGGGGGTCATCCGCCGTGCTCCCGGGCCCAGGCCTGCGTGAAGGTCTCCTTCGGCGGGGTCGGCAGGTCGCGGGTGCGGGTCCACTTCGACGCCGGCGGCGGCAGGGCGGCGGGCAGCGTCGGCTTCCCCCGGGCGAGGAGCCGCCCCAGGCCGGCGGCCCGCTGCGCCAGCCGCCACAGCCGCGGGTTCGACATGGCCCTCGACAGCGCCCGGAACGCGACGGCCTCCGGGGTGGTGCGCGGCTGCGCCTCGACGTGCTCGGCGCGCAGGTGGACCAGGATCGACGGGATGTCGATGGCCACCGGGCAGACGTCGTAGCAGGCGCCGCACAGCGACGACGCGTACGGCAGCGACGCGTTGTCCTCGACGCCGGTCAGCTGCGGGGACAGCACCGCGCCGATCGGACCGGGATAGACCGAGCCGTAGGCATGGCCGCCCGCGCGCTCGTACACCGGGCACACGTTCAGGCAGGCCGAGCAGCGGATGCAGTGCAGCGCCTCACGGCCCACCTCGTCGGCGAGCACCGCCGTCCGCCCGTTGTCGACGAGGACGAGGTGGAACTCCTGCGGGCCGTCGCCGGGCGTGACCCCCGCCCACAGCGACGTGTACGGGTTCATCCGCTCGCCCGTGGAGCTGCGGGGGAGCAGCTGCAGGAAGACCTCCAAGTCGCGCCACGTCGGCACCACCTTCTCGATGCCCATGACGGTGATCAGGGTCTGCGGCAGGGTCAGGCACATCCGGCCGTTGCCCTCGGACTCGACGACGGCGAGCGTCCCGGTCTCGGCGACGGCGAAGTTCGCGCCGCTGATGGCCACCCGGGCCCGCAGGAACCGCTCCCGCAGGTGGGCGCGGGCGGCCATGGCGAGCCGGCGCGGGTCGTCGGTCAGCCCCGGGTCGACCCCGGGCATGGTGCGCAGGAAGATCTCGCGGATCTCCGCCCGGTTCTTGTGGATCGCCGGCACGAGGATGTGCGACGGCGCGTCCTCGCCGAGCTGGACGATGAGCTCGGCCAGGTCCGTCTCGTGCGCGGCGATGCCGGCCGCCTCGAGGGCCTCGTTGAGCCCGATCTCCTGGGTGGCCATCGACTTGACCTTGACGACCTCGTCGGCGCCGGTCGCCTGCACGAGCCGGGTGACGATCTCGTCGGCCTCGGCGGCGTCGCGGGCCCAGTGCACCGTGCCGCCGCGGGCGGTGACCTGCTCCTCGAGCGCGATCAGGTGCTCGTCGAGCCGCGCCATGGTGGCGGCCTTGATCGCCCGCCCGGCCTCGCGCAGCTCCGCCCAGTCGGGCACCTCGCCCACGACGGCGGCCCGCTTGCCGCGGATCGTCGACGTCGCGTGCCCGAGGTTGGCCCGCAGCTGCCCGTCGCGGAGCGAGTCGCGGGCGGCGTCGGGGAACGACCGCTCGCCGCGCAGGTGCCCGACTCCCCGGGGTGCGGTCGGGATGCCGAGGAAGACGGCGGTCATGCGGGCACAGCCGGCTTCGTCTTCTGCTGCGGGGTCACGGCGGCCGTCGGGGTGGTGGGGTGGGTGGAGTGCTCCGTCGAGGCCAGGATCTCGGCCAGGTGGACGGTCCGGGTGCCCGAGCGCAGCCGGGACAGGCCGCCGCCGATGTGCATCAGGCAGGAGGCGTCGCCGGCCGTGCAGACCTCGGCGTGCGTCGACAGCACGTTCGCCATCTTGTCGGTGAGCATCGCCGTCGACGTCTCCGCGTTCTTCACGGCGAAGGTGCCGCCGAAGCCGCAGCACTGGTCGGCCGCGGGCAGCTCGACGAGGTCGAGGCCGCGGACCGCGCGCAGCAGCCGCAGCGGGCGGTCACCGACCCTCAGCATGCGCAGCGAGTGGCAGGTCGGGTGGTAGGTGACGCGGTGCGGGTAGTAGGCGCCGACGTCGGTGACCCCCAGGACGTCGACGAGGAACTGGGACAGCTCGTAGGTGCGCCCGGCCAGGGCCGCCGCCTCGTCGGCGAGGGCGTGCTCGCCGGCCCGCCGCGCGACCGCCGCCTGCTGGTGGTGGATCGACGCCACGCACGACCCGGACGGCGCGACGATCGCCTCCGCGCCGGCGAACGCCCGCACGTGGTTGGCCACGATCGGCACGGCCTCGCGCCGGTAGCCGGTGTTGACGTGCATCTGGCCGCAGCAGCTCTGCCCCGCGGGGACGACGACCTCGTGGCCCAGCCGCTCCAGCAGGACGGCCGTCGCCCGCGCCACCTGCGGCACCAGCGTGTCGACCAGGCAGGTGGCGAACAGCGCGACCTTCACGACGCCGTCTCCCGCCGGACCATGCTCGACTCCCGCACGACCAGCTGCGGCCCGAAGATCTGCTGCTCGTGCCGGTGGCCCTCGCCGAGCGCCTCGGAGAGGAGCAGCTCGGTGGCCCGGCGACCCAGCTCGTGGCGCGGCTTCCGGACGGAGGTCAGCGGCACGGCGGCGGCCGCGGCGAAGTCGATGTCGTCGTAGCCGACGATGGCGAAGTCGTCGGGGACCCGCACGTCGTGCCGCACCATGCCCTGGAGCAGGCCCAGCGCCATGAGGTCGTTGGCGCAGATGGCCGCAGTGGGACGGCGCGCCGCCGGTATCCCGACGATCCGGGCGGCGGCCTCCCGGCCGCCCGCGACGGTGAGGGCCTCGGGGGAGAGCACGGTCAGGGCGTCGTCGGAGCCGAGCGCGTCGCGCACCGCCGCGGCGACGCCCTCGTGGCGTTCCTGCACCTGGGGCAGCCCGGACGCCCCGCCGACGAAGGCGATCCGGCGGTGGCCGCGCTCCAGGAGGTGCTCGGCCGCGATCCGGCCGCCGAGGACGTCGTCCACCGCGACGGCGCACTGGTCGGGTCCGGACGGCCGGCGGTCCACGAGGACGACGGGCACGCCCCGGGCGCGCAGCGCGTCCAGGTGCGGGGAGAGCTCGGCGGTCGGGGTGATGAGGACGCCCTGCACCCGCTGCTCGGACAGCGCGTCGAGGTGGGCGGCCTCCTTGTCCGGCAGGTCGTCGGAGTTGCAGAGGATGACCGACAGCCCCTGGGCGTTGGCGACCTCCTCGACCCCGCGGGCGACGTCGGTGAAGAACGGGTTGGAGATGTCGAGGACCACCAGGCCGATCGTCCGGCTGCGGCCGGCCCGCAGCTGGCGGGCGGACTCGTTGCGCACGAAGCCGAGCGCGTCGATGGCGCTCAGGACGCGGTCGCGGGTGGCCTCGCCGACGGTATCCGGCCGGTTGAGGACGTTGCTCACCGTCCCGACGGAGACCCCGGCCCGCAGGGCGACGTCCCGGATGCTGGCGTTCACGGGTCTCCTCTCTCGGGTCGGTCCCGTCGTCCGCGTTGAACCGGTTCAACGCGGTTCGAGGGTTCTGCTCGTGACCGTTGACACAGTCCTACCAGGCTCCCTATGGTCGGCGCCAGCATCTGCTGAAACGTTTCACCGCCGATGGGAGAATTGCCGTGATCGACCGCCGCGCCGCAGCCCTCGAGGCGCTCGCGAGCCAGACCATCGAGCTGCCGTCGTGGGCGTTCGGGAACTCTGGCACCCGCTTCAAGGTCTTCGGCCAGCCGGGGGTGGCCCGCGACCCGTACGAGAAGCTCGAGGACGCCGCCCAGGTGCACCGGTACACCGGCGTCGCGCCGCGGGTCTCGCTGCACATCCCGTGGGACCTCGTCGACGACTACGGCAAGCTCGCCTCCCACGCGGCGGACCTCGGCGTCGAGATCGGCGCGATCAACTCGAACCTGTTCCAGGACGACGACTACCGCCTGGGCTCGCTGACCCACGCCGACCCCGCCGTCCGCCGCAGGGCGGTCGAGCACCACGCGCAGTGCGTCGAGGTGATGCACCAGACCGGCTCCACCGACCTCAAGGTGTGGCTGCCCGACGGCACCAACTACCCGGGGCAGGACGACCTCAGGGCCCGCCAGGACCGGCTGGCCGACTCCCTGCAGCAGATCTACGCGATGCTCGGACCGGGCAAGCGGATGCTGCTCGAGTACAAGTTCTTCGAGCCGTACTTCTACGCGATGGACATCCCCGACTGGGGCACCTCGCTCGTGCACTGCCTGGCCCTGGGCGAGCAGGCGACCGTCGTCCTCGACACCGGCCACCACGCGCCGGGCACCAACATCGAGTTCATCGTCATGCAGCTGCTGCGCGCCGGGCGCCTGGGCGCCTTCGACTTCAACTCGCGCAACTACGCCGACGACGACCTGATCGTCGGCTCGGCCGACCCGTTCCAGCTGTTCCGGATCATGAACGAGATCGTCGGCAACGACGCGCTCCGTCCGGAGTCCGGCGTCAACTTCATGCTCGACCAGTGCCACAACATCGAGCCGAAGATCCCCGGCCAGATCCGGTCGGTCACGAACGTCCAGGAGGCGACGGCGAAGGCGCTGCTCGTCGACCGCGAGGCACTGGCGGCCGCCCAGCGAGCTGGTGACGTGCTCGGCGCCAACGCGCTGCTGATGGACGCCTACGACACCGACGTCCGCCCGCTGCTCGGTGAGCTCCGCGAGTCGGCGGGCCTGGACCCGGACCCGTACGCCGCCTACGCCCGCTCCGGCTACCAGGAGCGCATCGCCCGCGAGCGCGTCGGCGGCCGGCAGGCCGGCTGGGGCGCCTGAACCGACCTCCCGTTCCCTCCGCACAACCCGAAGGACTCTCACCGTGACGAACCCTGTGGTCGCCGATCTGCTCGGCCGGAGCAACCGGCTGGGCGCCGACCCGCGCAACACCAACTACGCCGGCGGCAACACCTCCGCCCAGGGCAGCGAGACCGACCCGGTCACCGGGCAGCCGGTCGACCTGCTCTGGGTCAAGGGCTCCGGCGGCGACCTCGGCACGCTGACGGAGGGCGGCCTGGCCGTGCTCCGGCTCGACCGGCTCCGCTCGCTCGTCGACGTCTACCCGGGCGTCGACCGCGAGGACGAGATGGTCGCCGCGTTCGACTACTGCCTGCACGGCCGCGGAGGCGCCGCGCCCTCGATCGACACCGCGATGCACGGCCTGGTCCGCGCCGCGCACGTCGACCACCTGCACCCCGACTCCGGGATCGCCCTGGCCACCGCGGCCGACGGCGAGGACCTGACCCGCGAGTGCTTCGGTGACCGAGTGGTCTGGGTGCCGTGGCGCCGGCCCGGGTTCCAGCTGGGGCTCGACATCGCCGAGATCGCGGAGAAGAACCCGCAGGCCATCGGCTGCATCCTCGGTGGCCACGGCGTCACCGCGTGGGGCGGGACCAGCGGGGAGTGCGAGGCCAACAGCCTCGAGATCATCCGGACGGCGGAGCGGTTCCTCGCCGAGCGCGGCCGGCCGCAGCCCTTCGGCGCGGCGCTGCCCGGCTACGAGGCGCTCCCGCCGGCCGAGCGGCGCACCCGTGCCGCCGCGCTGGCGCCGGTGGTCCGCGGGCTGGCGAGCACCGATCGGCCGCAGGTCGGGCACTTCACCGACTCCGACGTCGTCCTCGACTTCCTCGCCTCGGCCGAGCACCCCCGGCTGGCTGCGCTCGGCACCAGCTGCCCCGACCACTTCCTCCGCACCAAGGTGCGGCCCTTGGTCGTCGACCTGCCGGCGACCGCGCCGGTCGAGGACGTCGTCGCCCGGCTGCAGGAGCTGCACGAGGAGTACCGCGCCGAGTACGCCGCCTACTACTCGCGGCACGCGACGCCGGACAGCCCGGCGATGCGCGGGGCCGACCCGGCGATCGTGCTGGTGCCCGGTGTGGGCATGTTCAGCTTCGGCGCCGACAAGCAGACCGCCCGCGTCGCCGCCGAGTTCTACGTCAACGCGATCAACGTGATGCGCGGCGCCGAGTCGGTCTCCACCTACGCGCCGATCGACGAGAGCGAGAAGTTCCGCATCGAGTACTGGGCGCTGGAGGAGGCGAAGCTCCAGCGGATGCCGAGGCCGAAGCCGCTGGCGACCCGGGTCGCGCTGGTCACCGGCGCGGCGTCCGGCATCGGCAAGGCGATCGCGACCCGGCTGGCCGCCGAGGGCGCCTGCGTCGTCGTCGCCGACCTGGACCTGCAGAAGGCCACCGACGCCGCCGCCGAGATCGGCGGCTCCGACGTCGCCGTCGGCGTGGCGGCCGACGTGAGCGACGCCGAGGCCGTGGCGGCGGCGTTCCGCGAGGCGAACCTGACCTTCGGCGGCGTCGACCTCGTCGTGAACAACGCGGGTCTGTCGATCTCGAAGCCGCTGCTCGAGACCACCGAGC
>DASQTE010000330.1:0-13517 GCA_035642035.1 Blastococcus sp. | reverse complement strand
CCGCCACGACCGGCGGCCCGCTGATCATCGGCACCCTCCTCCCGCTGACCGGGAACCTCGCGTTCCTCGGCCCGCCGGAGGTCGCCGGTGCTCAGCTCGCCGTCAACGACATCAACGCCGCTGGTGGTGTGCTGGGCCAGCCGGTCCAGCTCGTCGAGGGTGACTCTGGCGACGCCTCCACCGACACCGCGACGCAGACCGTCGACCGTCTGCTCCAGTCGGGCGTCAACGCGATCGTCGGTGCGGCGTCCTCGGGCGTGAGCCTCACCGTCATCGACGCCATCACGCAGGCCGGCGTCATGCAGATCTCGCCGGCGAACACGTCGGACCAGTTCACGACCTACAACGACAACGGCCTGTACTTCCGTACGGCGCCGCCGGACACGCTGCAGGCTCGGGCTCTCGCCGACCTGATCATCGAGGACGGCAACAACACGGTCGGGATCCTGGCTCTCAACGACCCGTACGGCACGGGTCTCGCGGAGAACACCCTCAACAACCTGGTTGACGCGGGTCTCTCCGAGGACGACATCGTCAGCATCACCTACGACCCGCAGGCGGCGAACTTCGACTCCGAGGTCCAGCAGATGGTGGACTTCAACCCCGACGCCATCGTGGTCATCGGATTCGAGGAGTCCTCGCGCATCATCGAGGGTCTGAACTCGAACGGCGTCGGCCCGCAGCGTTGATCCACTGCGCCGGGTCCTCGACCCGGTAGGCGCCATCACAGTGGCCCGGCACCCTCGTGGTGCCGGGCCACTGTGCCGTCCAGGTCTGGTCATGCGGTGATCCTGGCCCGGCGGAGCGACAACCACGGGACGCGCGTCCACAGCCAGGCACTACGTCCACAGGTGCCGTTACGGCTGGTCAGGGCCATGCCCCCACACTATGATCGAACGCATGTTCGACAGCATCTCGCCCACGCCGGTGGACCATGCCTCGGTCATCGAGCGGCTGCTGGACGACTGGTTGGCGGCCGGCGTGCCGGCGGACATCGACCTGGTCCGGCCCCGCCGCACGGTCATGGTCGATGCAGAGCCACATGGGGATCCGGCGATCCGGCTCGCCCGGCTGTCCGCCGAGCCGCAGGCAGTCGCTAGCGCCCCCGAGAACGGTGCGGGCGGCGCCGAGAGCAGCGGGGCCGATCCGCAGACCGGTGCGTCCGAGCCCGGGAGTGTCGGGGTCGAGCAGGGAGGCGACGCCGTCGACCCCGATCCGGTCGAGCCCGAGCTGACGGCGTTCGCCGGCCTGCTGGAGTCCGGTGCCGCGCACCTGGAGCGGGCGAGGGAGGCGCAGCAGGCGCAGTCGCGCAAGGCGGCGGTGCTGGCGCGGGCGCTGGCGGCGTTCGCGGCCGCGCGGCCGGCCGGGACGCTGGACCGGCCGGCCACCGAGATCGGTGCGGCGGCCGCGGCGTCGCGGGCGGCCCGCCCGGCGGTGCTGACACCGGTGAGCGAGTGGGCGGTGGACGAGCTGATGGTCGCCCTGAGCCTGTCGTCGCCGGCGGCGTCGGCGCTGCTGTCCGAGTCGGTCACCCTGGTGGCGCAGCTGCCCGCCACGCTGGCCGCGCTGGAGGCCGGGGAGCTGACCTGGGCACACGCCCGGGTGTTGACCGAAGTGCTCGCCCCGATCGCCGACGACACCCTGCGCGCACACGTCGAGGCTCGGGTGCTGGCCCGCGCGGCCGGCAAGACCGTGTCGGCGCTGCGGGTGGCGGCGCGGCGGGCGGTGCTGCGCGCCGACGCCGACGTCGCCGCCCGCCGACTGGCCGCCGCGGTGCGGGACCGGTCAGTGCGGGTCCATCCGGGCCGGGACGGCATGGCCTCCCTGACCGCGACGCTGCCGCTGCCTGTCGCGCGAGCGTGCCTGCGGATGCTGGAGGCCTACGCCGCCGACTCCGCGGCGCCCGGCGACAGGCGGACGAAGGAGCAGCGGGTGGCCGACTGCCTGGCCGATCTGCTGCTGCGCCCGGACGCGGCCGGCCGCCCGCCGGTGCAGGCGCAGCTGACCGTGGTCGCGTCGGTGGACACCCTCACCGGCGGCGACGAGCCCGGGGAGGTCGACGGGCAGCCGGTGCCGGCAGCACTGGTGCGCGAACTGGCCTACACCCTCGGCCTGCTTCCGCGCCCCGGAGAACCCGGCCCCGACGACACCCAGCCCGACGTCAAGCAACCCGAGGACACCAGGTCCGACGCTGCTTCTTCCGAGGACACCGCGGCCGCGGACACCGCGGTCGAGGACGCCGCGACCGCCGACGCCGAGGCGGAGGACGCCGAACCCGAATACGCCCGGGCGGCTGCCGCCGATCAGCCCGCGGCCGCCTCGGGGCTGGCGGATCTGCTGCGGCTGCGGTCGGCCGCCGGCACCGCGCTGGCCGAACCACCCCAGGTGGCCATCGTCGACGAGTTGTCCGGGCAGCTGCTCGCTCTCGCCTCACCCACAGAGATCCGCCGCGCCGCCAGCTGCACCCGGCCTGCCTGCCGCACCGGAGGCACCCCCTGCACCCACCCGCCTGCCGGATCCGGTCTCGGCCCACCCCCGGCCACCGACGGCTACCGGCCCACCGACGCCCAGCAGCGGTTCCTGCGCGCCCGCGACCGCCGCTGCCGCTTCCCCGGCTGCCGCACCCCCGCCGCCCGCTGTGACCTCGACCACAACGACCCGTACCCGGCCGGGGCGACCAGCTGTGACAACCTCTGCTGCCTGTGCCGCCACCATCACCGGCTCAGCCACCAGGCGCCCGGCTGGACCATGCACCGCCTGCCCGACGGCGGCCTCGAGTGGACCACCCCCAGCGGCGACCGGATCACCACCCACCCGCCCCGCTACGGCACCGACGACGACCTCCCACGGACACCGCCGCCAACGCTGCGGGAACGCATGCTCGGACGACCTGCCACACCCGAGGAGAAGGCGGACGACCCGGCGCCCTTCTGAGGTGTGCAGGTCGGCGACCCCGGCGGCTGGGCAGGCGTCTCACCTCGGTGGGTGCACGAGACACGACCTCGCCCAGCGTGGATGCGTCCGTGGAACGACTCGGCGCCGGCATCCCGAGGGATGCCGGCGCCGGATCGTTCCGAGCCGTGCGGCCCGGTGCTCGCTCTCAGGCCTTGGCCAGCGTGCCCAGGTACAGCTCGATGACCTTCGGGTCGTGCATCAGCGACTCGCCCGTGTTCGTGTAGGCGTTGCGCCCCTGGTCGAGGACGTATCCGCGGTCGCAGATCTGCAGGCAACGCCGCGCGTTCTGCTCGACCATGATGATCGAGACGCCCGTCGCGTTGATCCGACGACAGCGGATGAAGACCTCGTCCTGGTACGCGGGGGAGAGGCCGGCCGACGGCTCGTCGAGCAGCAGCACCGACGGCTCCATCATCAGCGCCCGGCCCATCGCGACCATCTGCCGCTCGCCGCCGGACAGGGTCCCGGCCTTCGCCTTGCGACGCTCACCCAGCAGCGGGAAGAGGTCCACCACGTAGTCGAAGCGGCTCTTGAACGTCTTCGGACGCAGGTACACGCCCATCTGCATGTTCTCCTCGAGGGTGAGCGAGGGGAACACGTTGTTGTTCTGCGGCACGTACCCGACCCCGAGCGACACGAGGCGGTGAGCCGGCGCAGAGGTGATGTCCTCGCCGCGGAGGGTCACCGATCCCGACCGCACCGGGATCAGCCCGAACAGCGCCTTCAGCAGCGTCGACTTGCCGGCACCGTTCGGGCCGATGATGCCGACCAGCTCGCCGTCCTGCAGGTAGAAGTCGCACCCCCGCAGGATGTTGACGCCGGGTACGTACCCGGCGACCAGGTCGTCGGCTCGGACCAGCGCGCCCTCCGCGAGCCGTACGTGCTCCTCACGGGTGGCCGCCTTCTCCGCGGGGGAGAGCTCCGTCGTCGTCGCGACGGTGTCGGCACGGGTGACGTCCTCGCCGGACTCGTCGACCTCGAACAGGGGGTCGCTCATCGGTCGTTCCTCATCGGTCGGTCGTCTCCGGACGCGGATTCGTTGCTCAGGACCTCGCCTTCGGTCGCCTCCTCGCGGGCGATCGCCTTCTCGGCCTGGGCGAGGACCTGATCCTCCTCCTCGACCGTCAGCGGGGCGTCGTGGTGCGCGCCCAGGTAGGCGTCCACCACGGCCTGGTTCTGGCTGATCGCCTCAGGCGGCCCCTCGGCGATGATCCGGCCGGCGGCCATGACCACCACCCAGTCGCTGATGTCGCGGACGACGTCCATGTCGTGCTCGACGAAGATCACCGTCATGCCCTGCTCGCGCAGGTCCTTCACGTGCCCCAGCAGGCTCTGCGTCAGCGCCGGGTTCACGCCGGCCATCGGCTCGTCGAGCATGACGACCTGCGGGTCGCTCATCAGCGCGCGGGCCATTTCCAGCAGCTTGCGCTGGCCGCCGGAGAGGGTGCCGGCGAAGTCGTCCTTCTTGGCGTCCAGCTTGAACCGCCGGAGCAGGTCCATCGCCTTCTCGGTGTTCTCCTTCTCCTGCTGCCGCCAGATGCCGGGCACCAGGGCGCGGAAGAAGCTCTCGCCGCGCTGCCCCTGCGCGCCGAGCAGCATGTTCTGCAGCACGGTCAGCCGGGACAGGGCCTTGGTCAGCTGGAACGTCCGGACGACGCCGAGCCGGGCCACCTGGTGCGGGGACAGCTTTCCGAGGGACTGCCCGTTGAACGACCACGTCCCGGTGTCGGGCTGGTCGAACCCGGTGAGCAGGTTGAACAGCGTCGTCTTGCCGGCACCGTTGGGCCCGATCAGGCCGGTGATGCCGCCGCGCTGCACCTCCAGGTGGTCCACGGAGACCGCGGTCAGACCACCGAAGGTCCGCGTGACGCCGTCGACGACGACGGCCGGGTCCGGCTTGGCGACGCCGACCTCCCACGGGAGGTCGCGGAGCGCGGTCCGGGCGAGTCGCTGCGGGGCGTCCCCGCTCTTCCAGCCGCCGGTCCGCTCGGGGTGGTAGCCGGTGTCGGCCCCACCGACCTGGGAGGAACCGGCGCCGGAGGAACCGGCCCCGGAAGAGCCGGCGCCGGACGCACCCGCGCCGGACGCCGATGCACCGTGCGGTGTGGGGTCAGCGGGCATCGAGCATCACCTCTCGTCGGTCGCCGAAGATCCCCTGCGGCCGGAAGATCAGGAGCAGCATCAGCCCGACACCGACCAGGATGAAGCGGATCTGCGCCACGTCGGTCGAGGACAGCAGGTCCTCCGGGATGACCCCGTTGCTGATCAGCGTGCGGAGCAGGGTGTCGGCGAACTGCAGGATGAACAGCAGGATCATCGCGCCGACCACCGGACCGAGCACGCGCGCGGCCCCACCGAGGATGACGGCGGCGTAGGCCAGGAACGTGTTGGCGTTCTGGTACTGGTCCGGGACGGCAGATCCGGTGCCCACGGCGTAGACCATCCCACCGAAAGCGCCGATCACACCGCCCAGCACGAGCGCCTGCATCTTGTAGACGTAGACGTTCTTGCCGAGCGAGCGGACGGCGTCCTCGTCCTCGCGGATGGACTTGAGCACGCGTCCCCAGGGGCTGCGCATGAGCAGGAACACCAGCACGCAGGCGATGGCCACGAGGGTCCACCCGACCAGGGCGACCCAGAGCTCGCCGCCCGACCAGCTGGTGCCGAGGATCTCGTACCGCTGCTGGGTGTTCCACGGCGCCAGCGCGATGAAGTCGCTGTTGAAGCCGGAGAGCCCACGCGTCCCGTTGGTGACCGGCGTGGCCGACACCGACCGGAAGAGCAATCGCAGCCCCTCGGCCGCCGCGATGGTCGCGATGGCCAGGTAGTCGGCCCGCAGGCGCAGCGTCGGCAGACCGAGCAGCAGCGCCAGCACGACCGCAGCCGCGACGCCGACGAGGACGCCGACCCAGAAGTTCAGGCCCCACTTGCTGACCGAGATCGCGATGCCGAACCCGCCGAGCATCGCGAAGGCGATCTGGCCGAAGTTCAGCAGCCCGGCGTAGCCGAACTGCACGTTGATGCCGATCGCCAGGAGGGCGAAGAAGATCGCCTGGAACCCGAGGGCGGACTTGCCGGCGACGGCCAGGGAGTTGAGGAGATCAGCCATCGCTCAGCCGATCCGTGTCCGGCTGCCCAGGATGCCCTGGGGCCTGATGACGAGGATGACGATCAAGAGCAGCAGCCCTCCGACGTACTTCACGTCATTCGGAATGACGAGGGTCGACATCTGCACGAACACGCCCACGATGAGGCTGCCGACGAGCGCGCCGTAGGCGGTCCCCAGCCCGCCCAGCGTGACGCCGGCGAACATGAGCAGCAGCAGGCGGAAGCCCATGTCCCACTGCACCTGGTCCGACAGGCCCAGGAGCACGCCGCCGAGCGCGGCCAGCGCGCCACCCATCATCCAGACCACGAGGATCACGCGGTTGACGTCGATCCCCGACGAGGCCGCCAGGTCCCGGTTGTCCGAGACCGCGCGCATGGCCTTGCCGATCTTGGTGCGCTGGAGCATGAGCGCCACGAGCACCAGCACCACGACGGAGATGATCACCGACGCCAGGTCGGCATTGGTCATCGTGAAGATCCCGTAGTCGACGGCGCGACCGCCCTGGAAGCCCTGGTAGGGGCTCGACCGGCCGCCGTAGACGACCTGGATCAGGTAGCGCAGCAGCAGCGACAGGCCGATCGAGACGACGAGCGCGGCGATGAGCCCCGTGCCGCGACGGCGCAGCGGCCGCCACAGCCCCAGCTCGTTCAGCGCACCCACCGCGGCCCCGACCACCATCGCGAGGACCGTGGCCAGAACCAGGTTCAGCCCGGCCTGCACGTTGATGTACCAGGCGGCGACGGCGCCGATCGTCACCAGCTCGCCGTGCGCGAAGTTGGTCAGACCCGTCGTCCCGAAGATCAGCGACAGGCCGACGGCGGCCATGGCGATCAGCAGGCCGAAGCGGATGCCGTCGACGAGCAGCTGGACGGCGCGGACGCCACCGCCACCCGCACCTCGGCTGCCGTCCTCGAGGGCGATGATGACCGCCTGCCGGCGTCCCTCGTCGACCGTGACGGTGCGGGTGTTCGTGTTGGCGAGCTCCACGCCGTCGGGCAGGTCGCCCTCGTCGAGGGTGACGACGTACTCGCCCGGACCGGGCAGCTCGACCGACCAGCGGCCCTCGGCGTCGGTCTCGATGCTCTCGATCTCCTCGCCGTCCGGCGTGGTGACCTCGATCTGCACGTCCTCGATGGGACCGCTGCGACTGGTCTGCACCGTGCCGGTCAGCACCTCGCCCGTGGCCTCGGCCTGGGCGACGCCCGGGCTGAAGGCCGCCAGGCCGAGTGCGAAGGCCAGGACCAGCAGCAGACGGACCACGGCGTGCCTGCCGGGTGGCCGACTGCGACCTCCCAGCCGCTTCAGGGACCCGACAGGTCCCGATCGTCGACCGTGCCGGCGGGCACGGTTTCCCGCGTGCGTCACTCGACCTCCCAGGGCGGATGATTTGAGCACGGACCCTAACCCGCCCTGTGTTGCGCAACTGTCTCTTCGTACTGACCTGTGACCTTTCCGCGACACGCCGGGGTGGTAACGGTCGGTCCCGCCGCGGCGCGTCGGCGTGATCACGGCTGCTCAGCGGTGCAGTCTTCTTCCACTTCCAGGGGAGGTTCCGGTGCCAGGAACGGTTTCGCGGTCCAGCATGGTCACCCGCACGGCGCGTCCGGCCGACCTCCCCGCCGTCCTGGCGCTGGTCCGCCAGCACCGGGCCGACGCGCACGCCGAGGACGTCCTGACGGGGCACACCCCGCTCACCGCCGCCTCCGGCTTCCGCCGGCTGCTCGAGGACCCGGCCCACCGCGTCGTCCTCGCCGTCCTGCCGGGCCCGTACGCGGCCGACGGCGCAACGGCGGGGGAGGTCGCCGTCGGGCTCGCCGTCCTCGGGATGGACCCCCTCTCCCTCGTGCTCGGCAACCCGCAGGTCACGGTGGACACGTTCGTCGTGCACCGCGAGCACCGGCGGCGCGGGGCGGGCGCCGCCCTGCTCGCCGCCGCGGCGGCCTACGCGCAGGAGTGCGGCGCCGGCCACGTCGTCGCCGCGGCCGGTGGCCACGAGGCCGAGCGGCAGCGGTTCTTCGCGCGCATGGGCTTCGCGCCGCTCACCACACGGCGCATCGTCGCCGTGGAATCCCTCGCCCGGTCGCTGGCCACCTGGCAGCGCGGCGGTGTCGCGGTCCCGGCCCCCCGCCGAGCCGCCGGCCGCCGTCGACCCGTGGCGCGTGGGCTCACCGCTTAGGCCCCCTCCCGGGCACCGCCCCGAGCGTGCGAGGGGTGGGGAGGAGGGGGTCCTTACACCTTCGTGAGGCAGGTGAGCCGCCCGGTGGCGGTCGGCCGGCCCTCCTCGTCGGTGATCTGGATGAGGAAGGTGGACAGCGTGCGTCCCCGGCGGACCGGGGTGCACACGGCGGTGACGACGCCGGACGTCGCGCCGCGCAGGTAGCTGGCGTTCAGCTCGATGCCGACCACCTGCTTGTCCGGGCCCGCGTGCAGCGCGCCCGCCCAGGAGCCGATCGTCTCCATGAGGGCGCACGTGGCGCCGCCGTGCAGCAGGCCGAACGGCTGCTCGTTGCCCGCCACCGGCATGGTCGCGACCAGCCGGTCCGGGTCGTAGTCGGTGATCCGGATGCCCAGCTTGTCGTCCAGCGGGCTGAGCTTGTCGGCGGGGATCCAGGGCGGGGGAGCGGTCGTCACGGCAGCGACGGTAATCAGTCGGACCCCGAACATAGGATCGGCCCCGATGTCCGCACCGGTCTCCACCTCAGCGCCCGCCGTCCCCACGAGCACGGGCGAGCGCCCGCGCCTGCTGCTGCTCGACGGGCACTCGCTCGCCTACCGGGCCTTCTTCGCGCTCCCGGTCGAGAACTTCTCCACCACGACCGGGCAGCCGACCAACGCGGTCTACGGCTTCACGTCGATGCTGATCAACATCCTGCGCGACGAGAAGCCGACGCACCTCGCCGTGGCCTTCGACGTGGGCCGCAAGACCTTCCGCAGCGAGATCTACGCCGAGTACAAGGCCAACCGGTCCGAGAGCCCCACCGACTTCCGGGGCCAGGTCAGCCTGGTGCAGGAGGTCCTGGCGGCACTGCACGTCCCGGTGATCACCGCCGAGGGCTACGAGGCCGACGACGTCATCGCCACCCTCACCGTCCAGGCGGTCGAGCAGGGCATGGACGTGCTGATCGCCACCGGTGACCGCGACGCCCTCCAGCTGGTCAACGACCACGTCACCGTCCTCTACCCCCGCAAGGGCGTCTCGGACATGACCCGGTTCACGCCCGAGGAGGTCGAGACCAAGTACGGGCTCAGCCCGGCCCAGTACCCCGACTTCGCGGCGCTGCGCGGCGACCCCAGCGACAACCTGCCCAGCATCCCGAGCGTCGGCGAGAAGACGGCGGCCAAGTGGGTGCGCGAGTACGGCTCCCTCGACGTGCTGGTCGACCAGGTCGACACCGTCAAGGGCAAGGTGGGCGAGAAGCTCCGCGAGCACCTGTCCTCGGTCCTGCAGAACCGGCGGCTCACCGAGCTCGACCGCGCCGTCCCGCTCGACCTCGGCCCGGTCGACCTCGCCGTCCAGCCGTGGGACCGCAACGAGGTGCACACCCTCTTCGACAACCTGCAGTTCCGCGTCCTGCGCGACCGGCTCTTCGCCACGCTGACCAGCGCCGAGCCGGAGGTGGAGGGCGGCTTCGACGTCGCCGAGGACGAGGTGCCGGCCGGCGGCCTCGGCGCGTGGCTCGACGCCAACGCCCGCACCGGGCGGACCGGCGTGATCTTCCGCGGCACCTGGGGCCGAGGGTCCGGGGGGCTCACCGGGCTGGCGCTCGCCGCCGGCAACGACCGGGCCACCTTCGTCGACGTCGGCCCCGACCTGGACGCCGCCGACGAGCAGGCGCTGGCCGCCTGGCTCGCCGACCCCTCCGCCCTCAAGGTGGTCCACGAGGTCAAGGGGCCGCTGCTCGCGATCTGGGCGCGCGGCTGGGAGCTCGAGGGGGTCATCAGCGACACCGCGCTGGCGGCCTACCTGGCGGCGCCGGGCCAGCGGTCGTTCGACCTCGGTGACCTCGCGGTCCGGTACCTCAAGCGCGAGCTCAAGGACGCCGCGGAGCCCGAGGGGCAGCTGACCCTGGACGGTCTCGGCCCCACCGAGGACGACGTCGCCCGGGAGGCCGCGCACGCCGACGTCCTCAAGGCGGTCGCCGTCAACGACCTGTCCGACGCGCTGGAGAGCGTGCTCGGGCAGAAGGGTGGCGACGCGCTCCTCGGGGGCATCGAGCTGCCGCTCACCCGCGTGCTCGCCGCGATGGAGTACCGGGGCATCGCGGCAGACCTCGACTTCCTGCGCGAGCTGCAGCGGGAGTTCGCCGACGGCGTGGCCGACGCCGCCGCCGAGTGCTACGCGGTCATCGGCCGCGAGGTGAACCTCGGTTCGCCCAAGCAGCTGCAGGCGGTGCTGTTCGACGAGCTGGCCCTGCCCAAGACGAAGAAGAACAAGACCGGCTACACGACCGACGCCGAGGCGCTCACCTCGTTGCTCGCCACGACGGGCCACCCGTTCCTCGAGCACCTGCTCCGCCACCGCGACGTCACCCGGCTGCGGACCGTCATCGACGGGCTGATCCCGATGGTCGACGACGCCGGCCGCATCCACACCACCTACCAGCAGACGATCGCCGCGACCGGCCGGCTCTCCTCGACCGACCCGAACCTGCAGAACATCCCGATCCGCACCGCCGAGGGCCGCCGCATCCGGCAGGCGTTCATCGTCGGGCAGGGCTACGAGTCGCTGATGACGGCGGACTACAGCCAGATCGAGATGCGGATCATGGCCCACCTCTCCGGCGACGAGGGCCTCATCGAGGCGTTCACGTCGGGGGAGGACCTGCACTCCTTCGTCGCGTCGCGGGCCTTCGACATCCCGATCGAGGACGTCGACCCGGAGATGCGCCGCCGGATCAAGGCGATGAGCTACGGCCTGGCCTACGGGCTGTCGGCGTACGGCCTGTCCCAGCAGCTGCGCATCACCCCGGAGGAGGCGCGCGGTCAGATGCACGCCTACTTCGAGCGGTTCGGCGGGATCCGCGACTACCTCGACGGCGTCGTCGAGGAGGCCCGGCTCACCGGGTACACCGAGACGACCCTGGGCCGCCGCCGCTACCTCCCCGACCTGACCAGCGACAACCGGCAGCGGCGCGAGATGGCCGAGCGGATGGCGCTGAACGCCCCGATCCAGGGCTCGGCCGCCGACGTCATCAAGGTGGCCATGCTCAACGTCGAGAAGGCGATCGCCGCCAAGGGCCTGCGGTCGCGGATGCTGCTCCAGGTCCACGACGAACTCGTCCTCGAGGTGGCTCCGGGCGAGCGGGAGAAGCTCGAGGAACTGGTACGGCGCGAGATGGCCGGCGCGGCCGATCTCTCGGTGGCGCTGGAGGTCTCGGTGGGCTTCGGCGAGAGCTGGAACGCCGCGGCCCACTGACCGTGGACGTCGAACTGCGGCCCACCGCCGCGCTGGAGCCGGCCGACCTGCGGGCGGTGCGCCGGCTCGTCGACATCGCCTTCGCAGGGGACTTCGGGAACGACGACTGGGCGCACGCGCTCGGTGGTCTGCACGCCCTGGTCCGCGACGACGGTCAGCTGGTCGCGCACGGCGCCGTCGTCGAGCGGCTGCTGCTGCTCGACGGACGCTCGATGCGGACCGGGTACGTGGAGGCGGTCGCCGTCCACCCCGCCCACCGGCGTCGCGGTCACGCCGCGGCGGTGATGGCCGCGCTCGAGGCCGCCATCCGGGACCGCTACGAGCTGGGCGCCCTCGGCGCCACCGACGACGGCGCGGCGCTCTACCGCGCGCGCGGCTGGCAGGCGTGGCAGGGCACGACCTACGCCTCGACCCCGGAAGGCCGGATCCGCACGGCCGAGGACGACGACGCGGTGTTCGTGCTCGCCGTCACCGCACCGCTCGACCTGAGCGGAGAGCTGGTCTGCGACTGGCGCACCGGCGACCTCTGGTGACGTCGGACCGGGGTCAGGCGGGCCGGGTGCAGACGAGGATCAGCGTGCCCGGGACGAGGGCGCCGCGTTCGGGGGACCACTGGCCCCAGTGCTGGGTACGGCCCGGCGTCCACTCGGGCTCCACCAGGTCCTCCAGCACGAGACCCGCCCCGACGACGGCGCGCACCCAGTCGCCCACCGTGCGGTGGTGCTCGACGTACACCGTCCGGCCGGAGTCGTCGGTCTCCACGTACGGCGTGCGGTCGAAGTACGAGGAGATGATGCGCAGGTCCGCGGGGTCGGGGGAGTCCGGGAACGGCCAGCGCATCGGGTGGTTGACCGAGGCGACGAACCGGCCGCCGGGCCGCAGCACGCGGGCGACCTCGGCGAGCACCACGCCGGGCTCGGCGACGAAGGGCAGCCCGCCGAACGCCGAGCACGCGAGGTCCGTGGTCGCGTCGCCGAACGGCAGCGCGCCGGCGTCGGCCTGCACCAGGGGGACGGCGATCCCGGTCGACCGGTTCAGCTCCGCCGCGCGCCCGAGCATCCCGGCGGACAGGTCGAGGGCCACGACGTCGGCGCCGGCCCCGCGCAGCCAGCGGGCGCAGGGCGCCGACCCGCAGCCGATCTCCAGCACGCGGCGGCCGGCGACGTCGCCGAGCAGGTGCGCGTCGGCCTCCCGCAGCCCCTCCGGGCACCACAGGAAGTCGGCGTCGCCGAGATCCGAGCCGTGCTCGGCCAGGTACGCCGGCGCGGCGGCGTCCCACCAGCGGCGGTTGGCCCGGGCCGACTCCTCCTGACCGGCGGGCCGGCGGGCGACTCCGCCGGCGGCGGGGTAGCCGTCGTCGGCGAGCGGGAGGGTCGGGGAGTCGGCCATGACGCGCCGATCGTGACACGCCGGAGGGGGTGCTTCCCGCCGCGCACCCTGGTGGACCCGGGCGTCCGCGCGTCCGTACCATGGGGAATGCGCCAGAGGTCTGTCGTGGTTTTCCCCACACGGAACGCCAGAACCGGCTCTCCCCGCTGATCATCCCCGCGGTCACCCGGCCGCGGGCAGTCCTGTCCCTACGCATAAACCGTCCGGAGCAACCAACCACATGACCTCCACTCAGGTCCGTCCTTCCAGCACCCCCCAGGTCGCCATCAACGACATCGGCTCCGCCGAGGACTTCCTCGCGGCGATCGACCAGACGATCAAGTACTTCAACGACGGCGACATCGTCGAGGGCGTCATCGTCAAGGTCGACCGGGACGAGGTGCTGCTGGACATCGGCTACAAGACCGAGGGCGTCATCCCCTCGCGCGAGCTCTCCATCAAGCACGACGTCGACCCCAACGAGGTCGTCAGCGTCGGCGACGAGGTGGAAGCCCTCGTCCTCCAGAAGGAGGACAAGGAAGGCCGGCTGATCCTCTCCAAGAAGCGCGCCCAGTACGAGCGCGCCTGGGGCACGATCGAGGCCAAGAAGGAAGCCGACGAGGTCGTCACCGGCACCGTCATCGAGGTCGTCAAGGGCGGCCTCATCCT
>DASQTE010000329.1:0-4133 GCA_035642035.1 Blastococcus sp. | reverse complement strand
CATCGCCACGGCGATCGTGCTCGAGCCCGGCGTCTCGTTCACGACGCTCCTCCTCGTGTCCTGCCTGGCCGGGGTGGGCGGGGGCAACTTCGCCAGCTCGATGGCCAACATCAACGCCTTCTACCCCGACCGGCTCAAGGGCTGGGCGCTCGGCCTCAACGCCGGCGGCGGCAACCTCGGCGTCCCCGTCGTCCAGCTCGTCGGCCTGCTCGTCCTGGCCACCGTCGGCGTGGAGCACCCGCGGGTGATCCTGCTCGTCTACATCCCGCTGATCGTGGCGGCGGCCGTGGGCGCCGCGCTGGTCATGGACAACCTGACGACGGCGCGCAACCAGCCGCGCGCCATGCGGGAGGCGACCCGCGAGCCGCACACCTGGATCATGTCCTTCCTCTACATCGGGACGTTCGGCTCGTTCATCGGCTTCGGCTTCGCCTTCGGCCAGGTGCTGCAGAACCAGTTCGCCGGGTCCTTCGCGACGCCGCTGGCGGCCGCGTCGCTGACCTGGCTCGGCCCGCTCCTCGGGTCGCTGATCCGCCCCGTCGGTGGCTCGCTGGCCGACCGGTTCGGCGGCGCGCGGATCACCTGCTGGAACTTCGTCGCGATGGCGCTGGGGGCGGGGGTCGTCTGGACGGCGAGCCGGCTGGAGTCGCTGCCGCTGTTCGTCGTCGGCTTCGTGCTGCTGTTCGTGCTCAGCGGCATCGGCAACGGCTCGACCTACAAGATGATCCCGGCGATCTTCCGGTCGCAGGCACTGACGGCCGTCGCCGAGGGCGGGGACGCCGACGCCGCGGACCGGCGGGCGCTGCGCATGTCGGGTGCCCTCATCGGCATCGCCGGGGCGATCGGCGCCTTCGGCGGGGTGCTGGTCAACCTCGCGTTCCGGCAGTCGTTCATGACGACGGGCACCGGCGACTCCGCCTACCTGGTGTTCATCGGGTTCTACGTGGTCTGCGTCGGCGTCACGTGGACCGTGTACCTGCGCCCGAAGGCCCTCCACGGGGCGGTCTGACGCGCCCGTCCTGTCGGTGGGCGCTGCCACGATGGCGGCATGGCGATCGAGGTGCGTCCGGCGAGCAGCTTCGACGACGTGGCGACGATGGTCGGCCCGAAGCGGCCGGACGCCAACGTCTGCTGGTGCCTGAGCTACCGGGTTCCGTCGAAGGAGAACGTCGCGCTCCAGGGGCCCGCCCGCGGTGAGCGCGTGCGGCAGCTGGTGCGGGAGGACCCGCCGCCGGGAGTGCTCGCCTACGACGGCGACGAGGTGGTGGGCTGGGCGGCGATCCACCCGCGCGCCGACACCGCCTTCGCCCGGAACCGCAAGATCCCCCACCTGGACGACCTCGACGTGTGGTCGCTGTGGTGCATCCGCGTCCGGCCCGGGCACCGCGGCGCCGGCATCAGCCACTCCCTGGTCGACGGCGCGGTCGAGTTCGCCCGCGCGCACGGCGCGCCCGTGGTCGAGGGCTACCCGGTCGACAACGAGGGCCGGAAGGTCGAGCAGACGATGGCCTACGTCGGCACGCGGAGGCTGTTCGAGCGGGCCGGCTTCGCGAAGGTGGCCGACACCGAGTCGGTGATCAACGGCTTCCCCCGCGTGCTGATGCGGCTCGACCTCCGCTGAGAAGCCCTCGAGGGGCCGGTGCAGGATGCGGGGGTGCTCAGGGCCGCGGACGGGGACGTGCGGATCCGCGAGGTCCGCTCGTCGGACCTGGACCTCTACCTGGCCCTCCGCGGGAACGCCGGGACGATGCGCGACCTCGGGGGGCCGCAGCCCGCCGACCGGATCGCGGGGTCGCACGCGCGGGAGGTCGCCGAGGTGGCGGCGGGCCGGGCCTGGATCGTCGTCGCCGAGGTCCGGACGGAGGACCGGTGGCAGCCCGCGGGCAACGTCTCGCTGGTCCGGCACACCGCGCCGGAGGGGACCACCTCCGAGCTGGGCTGGATGGTCCTGCCCGCGCACCGGGGCAGGGGAGTGGCCGGGACCGCCGTCCGCCTGCTGCTCGCGCTCCCAGGAGCCACCACGACGTGGGGTGCGGTGGAGGCGTTCCCGTCCACGACCAACATGGTCTCCAACCGGCTGTGCGCCGGCCTGGGGTTCGTCGACCTCGGGCAGGTCGAGCGGGAGTTCGCCGGCCGGCGGTTCACCTGCACGCGGTGGCGGCTCGAGCCGCCCTACCGCCGGGCAGCGGGCTCCGTCAGAGCCTGAGCCGGTAGCCGCGCTTCACGACCGTCTCGACCACCGGGGCGCCCAGGGCCGCCCGCAGGCGGGTCACCGCCATCTCGACGGCGTGCCCGTCGCCGCCGCCCGGCAGCGCGGCGATCAGCTCGGGCCGGGGGACGACGTGGCCGGGGCTGCGGGCCAGTTCCCGCAGCACCGCGATCGGGCCGGGCGCGAGCTCCACGACCCGGCCGTCGAGGACGGCGGCGTGCCCGCGGACCTGCAGCGTGTGCGGACCGACCTGCAGCACCGGGTCGCGCTCGGGCAGCCGGGCGACCACCTCCCGGGCGAGCGCCCCGAGGCGGGCGCGCTCGGGCTGACGGGACGGGATCCCCGCGGCGTCGAGCGGGCCGGCCGTCACCGGGCCGACCGCGACCGCCAGCACCCGGCCGTTGAATGCCCCGACGACCGCCTCCCGCACGCCGAGCTCGTCGGCGACGGTGAGCAGGCTCGCGGCGGCCGGGGCGCTGGTGAAGGTCACCGCGTCGACCCCACCGGCGGCGATCGTCCCCACCAGCCGGCGCACGGGGGCGACGTCCTCGGGGAGGACCCAGCGGTACACCGGGACGGTCAGCACGTCCGCGCCGGCCGCCCGGAGCCCGGCGACCAGGTCCGGCAGCGGGTCGCCGTGCAGCTGGACGGCGATCCGGCGCCCCTCCAGCGAGCCCTCGGCGCCGGACAGCAGGTGGGAGAGGACCTCTGCCGAGGACTCCGACTCCGGTGACCAGGCGTCGACCAGGCCGCCACCGCGGATCGCGCCCCGCGCCTTCGGGCCGCGCGCCAGCACCCGTGCCGACCGGAGGTGGTCGACCAGCGGGAGGTCCCAGGCGTCCCCGGCCTCGAGCCAGCCGCGGAAGCCCACCCCGGTGGTGGCGACGACGAGGTCGATCGGCCGGGCCAGCACCTCGCGGGTGGCGGCCACCAGCTCCGCGTCGTCGGCGAGCGGCACGATGCGGATGGCCGGGGCGTAGACCACCCGTGCCCCGCGGCGGTCGAGCAGCGCGCCGAGCTCCTCCTTGCGGCGGGCGGCGGTCACCGCGACCGAGTACCCGGCCAGTGGCAGGGTCTCCGGCGCGACCTCGGGCCGGGGTGCGGTGTCGGTCACCGCCCCATGGTGCGTGCTCCGCGTTGCGGGCATGTGTCGGGGGAGCGCCGGCACGCCGGGTCATCCGGCCGGCGGCCCGGCGGGGACCGGTCGTGTCCAGCGGGCGAGCAGCACGGTCGCGTCGTCCTGGAGGAGGCCGCCCTGGTGTTCCAGCACGGCCTGGGTGAGCCGCCGGACGGTCTCCGCGGGCGCCTGACCGGCGGCGATCGCCCGCGTCAGGAACTCCTTCAGCCGGCTCTCCCCGAACCAGGCGCCTGAACCGTCCCGGGCCTCGGTGATGCCGTCGGTGTAGAGGGCGAGCCAGTCGCCGGGCTCGAGGATCTCCTCGCCGACGGTCAGCCCTGTGGCCTCGAGCCCGAAGGGGACCCGTCGCCCGCCGCCAAGCTCCTTCACGACCCGGCCCTGGCGCAGGAGCAGCGGCGCGGGATGACCCGCGTTGACGTAGCGCAGGTGCCCGGAGGCGATGTCCAGCTCGGCCAGGACACCGGTCACGAAGACGCTCCGGGGGAACGTCGTCGAGACGACCTCGTCGATCGAGGCGGCCTGGTCGACGACCCGCCGGCCGTCCCGGCGCACGCAGCGGTAGCCGGCGAGCGCTGCGGCGGCCACGACCGCCGCCGACATCCCGTGGCCCATGGCGTCGAAGATGCCCAGGGAGACGGTGTGCTCGGACAGTGCGTAGTCGAACGCGTCACCACCGGCGCGGTAGCTGGGTTCGAGCATGCCGGCGAGCATGAACGTGTCGCTCCCGGCGGCCAGCGGGGGAAGCATCTGCCAGATGAGCTCCGACGAGGGCGCCAGCGGTCGGCG
>DASQTE010000328.1:0-10669 GCA_035642035.1 Blastococcus sp. | reverse complement strand
CCCGCCTCGATCTGCTCGCGGGTGACCGCCTTCATGAGCTCGGGGTCGTAGTCGACCTCCAGCGGGCCGAAGCACTCGGCGCAGGCGTGCTCGGCGATCAGGCCGAACGTGGCCCCGCAGTTGCGGCACACCAGGCCGCGGGCGGGACAGGGCGGGATCGGGCCGCGGGCGTGCACATCGGCCTGGACGGATCCGGGAGCGGTCAGGGTCATGCGACGACTACCTCCTCATCTTTCCCGCACCGGGCCGTCGAGCCGTGCGGGACGGAATTGGCACCTTCCGGTCGCGCGCAGGCGCGCGGACGGCGGTTGCCGGGGCTTCGTCGGGCCGTGTCCCTCTGCCCCTCTGGATGAGTGGAACGCCGCCGATCGTACCCAGGCCGTCTCCCCCCACCCCGCCGGCCCGGATGCGTTCCCCGTCAGCTCGTCCCTTGCCGCCGCGCCCGGCCCCGCACCACGATCGGCGGCGAGCAGGTGGCCCGAGGCGAGGAGCCGGCGTGGACGCGCACCGACGGACGCTGCGCGCGGTGTGCGCGGCAGCGCTCGCCGTCGTCGTCGCCGGCTGCAGCGCAGCCGGCGGCGACGGGGCAGCGGAGCGGCCGGCGGCCCCGGCGAGCACGACGGCGCCGTCCCCCGCCCCGGCCGGCCTCGCCGCCGTCGCCGACGACCCGCACGCCGGCCTCACCGGCGAGCTCCTGCAGTTCCGGCGCGACGTCGCGCGCGGGCGGGTGGAGGTGCGGCTGACGCCGTCGGCCGACGGCCTGACGGTCGACGGGCTCACCCTGCAGGCCCCCGGCCTGTCCACCGGGCCGGGAGATCCGCGCGGGGCCGCGCTGCGCCCCGGAGCCGCGCTGGACTTCCCCGTGGGGGTGGGAGGGGACTGCGCCGCCGACGCCGGTGCTCCGACGGCCGTCGTCCGGCTGCGGGACGGCACCGGCGCCGTCCGGGAGGTCGCCGTGCCGCTCGAGGACGACGGCCTCGTGCAGCGTCTGCACGAAGGGCTCTGCTTCGACCGGGAGCTGCTCCAGCAGGTCGCGGTCGAGGTGGTCGACCTCCGGGAGGTCGAGGGCCCGGCGCTGCAGGCCACCGTGCGCGTGCGCCGGATCGGGGGCGGCGACCGCGTGCGGCTCACCCGCGTCGACCCGAACACGGTCTACGACGTGACGGCGGTCGGCCGGCTGGCCACCCTCGAGGGGGACGGGGCGGTCACCGCCGTCCTGCGGCTCCTCCCGGCCCGCTGCGACGTCCATGCGCTCGGCGAGAGCTACCGGACCGGCCTGATCGGCCTGGTCGTCGCGCTGGGCGACCGGGAGCCGCACCCGTTCGTGCTCACGCCGGAACCCGCCGTCCGGGAGCGGGTCGAGGCGTTCGCCGTCGAGACCTGCCGCGGAGCGGGGGACTGACCCCAGGCACCATGGGGCCGTGGCCGCCCGCATCGTCTACACCGACCTCGACGGCACGATGGTCGGCCCGCGAGGGTCGTTCTGGCACACCGCCGACCGCGAGCTGACCGCCGGCCCCGCGCACGCGCTGCTCCGACTGCACCGGTCCGGGGTCGCCCTGGTGCTGGTCAGCGGCCGGACGTTCGAGCAGGTGATCGAGGCGGCGCGGATCTTCGCGTGCGACGGCGCCATCGCCGAACTGGGCGCCACGATCGCCTGGGACGCCGGCCGCGGCGTCCACCGGCTCCCCGGGGCCTTCCCCGCGGAGTACGGGGACCGCACACCCATGGACGTCATGGCCGAGCTCGGCCTGGTCGAGGCGCTGATCGCCGAGCACCCGGGCCGGCTCGAGTGGCACGCGCCCTGGCACGCGACGCACTCGGCCGACGCCCTGCTGCGCGGCCGGGTCGACCCGGTCGCCGTCGACGCGTGGCTCGCCGAGAAGGGGGCCGGCTGGCTGACGCTCAAGGACAACGGCGCGCTCCCCACGACGTCCCGGTTCGGTCTGGACGACGACCCGCTGCCGCCGCGGGTCTACCACCTGATGCCCCGCGGCATCTCCAAGGGCTCGGCCATCGCGTGGGACCTCGAGCGCCGGGGCCTCTCCCCCGCCGACGCCGTGGCGATCGGCGACAGCGTCAGCGACCTGGACATGGCACCCGCCGTCGACCGGCTGTTCATCACCGCCAACGGGGCATCCGTCGACGGCATGACCGGGCTGCTCGAGGCCGTCCCGAACGTCACCGTGACCGACGCCGAGATGGGCGAGGGCTGGGCCCAGGCCGTCCTCGCCAGCCTCTGAGCAGACGACGGATGCCGCGCCGCCAGGACGACGTCGACGGCTTCATGGCCGCGCTGGACCACCCGCTCGAGGAGGGGGTCCAGCGGCTCCGCGCCGCGATCCTGGCGTGGCTGCAACTCGTCCTCCACCGCGGCGCCGCCGTGCGCGACGACGCCGCCGACTTCCGGTTCGAGGACCCGTCCGGCCTCATCGAGTGGGCGGCGCCGGACCGCGCCGTGATCAGCTTCCGCGACTTCGGCCCCGTTCAGGGCGCCGCCGCGAGCTTGCGAGGGGTGGGGAGAACGGGGTCCTTCCGTTAGCTGGTGACGTCGCGGCGCGCGAAGTGCCGGAACGCCAGCGCGGTGAAGATCGCGGAGTAGACGAGCGACTGGATCACGCCCCGGTACAGGTCACCCGAGTCGACCGGCGTCTGCAGCAGGTCGGTCCAGGCGAACTCCTCCGCCGTCGGGAACCAGTCGCGGATCGCGCCGAGCTGCTCGACCTGGTCGAGGATCGCGAACACGAACATCGTGAAGACGGCCCCACCGACGGCGGCCAGCGGCGCATCGGTGATCGTGGAGAACCAGAAGGCCAGCGTGCCGACGACGAGCAGGTGGACGGCGAGGTAGCCGAGCATCCCGGCCAGCCGCAGCATCCCCTCCCCCTGGCCGAGGGTGACGCCGACGGGCGTCTGGATGTCCTCGAAGCCGAACGCGATCCCGCCCGCCACCACCGCGACCGACGCCAGGACGAGCAGCGCGCCCACCGACTGCACCAGGGCCGCGATCCACTTCTGGCGGAGCAGCCGCATCCGCGGCACCGGGGTGGCCAGCGTGTAGCGGAGCGAGCCCCACTGCGCCTCGCTGGCGACGCTGTCGCCGAAGCACAGCGCGTAGACCACGACGAGGAAGAACCCGGTGGTCGCGAACAGCACGAACAGGGTGAAGTTGAGGCCGCTGGACGTCGCGACGTCGACCAGGTTGATCCGGTCGTTCTCCGCCGCCTCCTCGCTCGCGCCCAGCTGCAGCGCGCCGATGAGGATCAGCGGCAGGGCCACCATCAGGGCGAAGACGCCGATGGTGCGCCGGCGCTTGAACTGCCGGCGCAGTTCCACCGACAGCCGCAGGGTGCGCTCCGGCCGGTACCCGGCGACCGCGCCGGTCGGCTGCACGTGCTCGGTGGTGCTCATCAGCTCTCCCCCACCAGCGCCAGGAAGGCGTCCTCGAGCCGACGGCGCGGCGTGAACTGGTCGACCTCGATGCCGGCCCCCACGAGGGCCTGCAGCGCCGCGGCTCGGCCGTAGCCGTCCAGGTCCGCGACCAGGCCCTCGTCGGTACGCCCGGCGCTCACGCCTGGCAGCGACTCGAGGACGGCGATCGCCCGGTCGGTGTCGGCGTCGTCGGCCAGACCGACGAGGACCGCGCCCCCGGCGCCGACGATCTCGTCCACCGTGCCCTGCGCGATCTTCTGCCCCTTGGCCATGACGACCACGTGGCTGCAGGTCTGCTCGATCTCGCTCAGCAGGTGGCTGGAGACGATGACCGTGCGGCCGGTGGCGGCGTAGGAGCGCAGCACCTCCCGCATCGCGTGGATCTGCGGCGGGTCCAGCCCGTTGGTCGGCTCGTCGAGCACCAGCAGGTCGGGCAGGCCGAGCATCGCCTGGGCGATGGCCACCCGCTGGCGCATGCCCTGGCTGTAGCGGCGGACCGGGCGGTCGATGGCCGTGCCGAGGCCGGCGACCTCGATCGCCTCCTCGATGTGCGCGTCCTCCGCCGGCCGGCCCGTCGCGGCCCAGTACAGCCGCAGGTTGTCGCGGCCCGACAGGTGCGGCTGCAGACCGGTGCCCTCGACGAAGGACCCCAGCCGGGAGAGCACGGGCGCACCCGGTCCCGCCGCGTGACCGAAAACGCTGATCCGCCCCTCGGTGGGCCGGATCAGGCCCATCAGCATCCGCAGCGAGGTGGTCTTGCCGGCGCCGTTGGGGCCCAGCAGCCCGAGCACCTGCCCGCGGCGCACCTCGAAGGACAGGTCCCGCACCGCGACGAAGCCGTCCTTGTACGCCTTGGTCACGCCCTCGAACCGCAGCGGCACGTCCTCGCCGTCGGGCTCGACCGCCGACACCTGGCGCCGGCGGCGCCGGCCCCAGAGCAGCGCCGCGGCCCACCCGAGGAGGCCCAGGCCGGCGAGGACGGCGAGCAGCACCCACCACCGCGCGGAGCTGCTGTCGGCCTGCGTCACCCCGTCGACCTGCGGGACGGCGAGGTCGGCGGAGCCGGCCGACAGGTCGCCGCCGGCCAGCGCCACGGAGTACACCGCGGACTCGGCCGGCAGGGCGAACGCCTGGTCGGTGGACGAGACCACCAGCCGCATCGTGTGACCGGCCTCGAACCGGTGCACGATGCCGGGCAGCGTCACCTGCACCGTCGTGGGCCGGGTGGGGTCGGTCGACAGCCCGGTGAGTGCCAGCGGCGCCACCAGCCCGGAGGGCAGGGTCGTGCCGCCGCCGGGGCCGACGTCGTAGAGCTTGGCGAAGAGGGTGGCCGAGCCGGCGGGTGCAGCGACGGCGATCTCGACGGTGGGCGCGCCCACGACCTCGACGGCGGCGTCGAGCGGATCGCTCTCGAAGGCGGCGAACTGGCCGGGGATCTCCAGCGTGGTGCCACCCAGTGCGGCGGTCAGCGCGCCGAGCCCGGGGACCGTCGTGAGGGCGCCCGGGGTCCCGCCGGCCGGCGTGACGACGGGCTGCGTGGGCCCGCTGAGCGCGATGTCCCGGCGCTCGGCGGCCTCCCCGCCGTCCAGGCCGGGATAGGCGTCCGCGACGACCGTCTGGTTGCCGCCTTGGACCCGGCCCAGGCCGGTGCCCCCGAGCCCGGTGGGCGCCGGGTACTCGAAGCCGGTGCCGGGGTCGGCACCCTCGCCGCGCAGGTGGAAGTCGAACCAGCCCGCGACCTGCTCGCGGAGGTCGGCGGTCACCCGGTCCGACGCCGACGCGTCGTGGCCGCCGGCGAACCAGACGACCTTCACCGGGGTGCCGTTCGCGGCGATGCCGCGGGCGTTGGCGTCGGCCTGGCCGAGACCGAACAGCGAGTCCTGGGTGCCCTGGACCAGCAGGGTGGGCGCCTCGATCCGCTCGAGCACACCGGCGGGGCTGCTCCGGTCGAGGACGGCGGCGATCTCCGGCGTGAGCGTCCCCGTGGCGGCGGCCGTCTGGTATGCCGCGCAGATGTCCGCGCGGAAGCGGCCGCAGGTCAGCGCCTCCTCGACCGCGGCCGGGTCCAGCGAGGACAGGTCCGGCAGGCTCAGCCCGTCGGCCGGGGCCGCGCCGCCGTCGTCGCCGTCCGGGACGGCGCCCAGCCCGTCGAGCAGCCCGCCGCTCGGGACGGAACCGACCCCGAAGAACAGGCCCGCCCACAGCCGCTTGAAGACGCCGGCTGCGTCGTCCTGCGGGGTGGCGGCGACGGTGGCGTCGTCGACCTCGCCGGTCTGCGAGGGGAAGAGCGAGGCGGTCAGGGAGTTCCAGGTGATCTGCGGCGCGATCGCGTCGATCCGCTCGTCGTAGGCGGCGCCGAGCAGCGACACCGCTCCGCCGTAGGACCCGCCGGCCACCCCGACGCGGGGATCGCCGTCGGCGTCGAGCTCCACCTCGTCCCGGTCGGCGAGCAGGTCGACCAGCGTGGAGAGGTCGGCGATCTCGTAGCGCGGGTCGTTCAGCCCGATCTGGCCGGTGCTCTCGCCGAAGCCGCGGGCGGAGTAGGTGAGGACGACGTAGCCGCGCCCGGCGAGGTCCCGGGCGTCGTCCTCGACCGACTGCTTGCTGCCGCCGAAACCGTGGGCCAGCACCACCGCGGGCGCGGGCCCGCCCTCGGTGGGGAGGAAGAGGGTCGTGTCCAGTTCGACCGCGTCGGCGCCACTGCCCGAGGGCACCCGGCTCTCCTCGGTGCGGACCTCGCCGGCGGCGGACGCCGAGGGGGCGAGGGCGAGCAGACCGCCGGACAGCAGCAGGGTGGCGAGGACTGCGGACGTCGCACGGGCGCCGGAGCGCGGGCGGGGACGCACCAGCCCGCGGAGGGGGCGCACGAACCGGCCAACGGACGGCGCGCGGCCGGTGTTCCGCACGGCCCGGATCCGCTTCCGGGGCCGGCCGCAGGCCGCCCCGGAGTCGTGGATCAGGGCTGCCAGTCGCCCGTCGTGACGAGCACGAGCCCGGGCGCCGTGACGCCGGCCGGTACCTCGAAGAAGCGCGCCGTCGGGCCCTGGAGCTGCGGGAACATCTCGATCAGCTGCAGGGCGGCCTGCCGCTGGTTCTCGTCGCCCTCGGTGAAGAACACGGTGCTGGCGGCCACGTCGTCGGCGGTGTACGCGCCGACGGCGGGGGTCTCCCAGCCACCGGCGGCGACGGTCGCGGCCACGGTGGCGGCGAGCCCGTTGATGTCGGTGGAGTTCAGCACCGTGACCGGCACGCGCACCGGGGCCACGACGGCCGTCTCGACCTCGATCGGATCGGTGGGCAGTGCCGGCAGGGCGTCGACGTCGGGGACCACCGGGGCCGTGGTCGCCGGGCTCGTCGTCGTGGTCGTCGCCGCGACGTCCTGGGTCTCGGGCGAGACGTAGGAGTAGACGCCCAGCACGACCAGGGCCACCACGGTCATGGCCACCAGGCCCTTGAGGACGCGGTGCGACGTACCGGGCGCGTCCTCGAGGACGGCGACGGCGGAACCCTTGCGCCCCTCGGCCTTGCGGCGGACGGCGTCGGCGGCCTGCCGCTCGGCCCGCATGGCGGCGCGGCCGCCGACCGGGCCGGTCCCCGGCCCGCGGACGGGCGCCGGGACCTCCTCGGCGACGGCGTCCGAGCGGCGGCGGACGGACCGCTCCGGGATGGCGGTCGTGCCGGGGCTGTCGAGCGGGGCGAGGGCGTCGAGCTCGGGGTCGGTGACCGGCGCGGGATCGGGGACCGGCGCGGGGTCGGTGACCGGCGCGGGATCGGTGAACGGCGCGCTCAGGACCCGGCCCGAGCTGGACGGCTTCGTCCAGTCGCCGTAGGCCGTCCCGGAGGAGCCCGCGGCGGTCGTCTGGATCGGCACGCGCGGCAGCGAGCCGGAGGTGCGCAGGCCGGAGGGGCCGGTGGAGACGAGGGCCGGCTCCTCGGCGGGCCAGCTGCGGCTGGGGCGGGCGGGGACCGGGGTCGACCGCACCCGGGCGGGCCGCTCGAGCAGGTCGCCGCGGGCGGCGGCGGGCGGGGCCGTGGGCACGACGACGTCGTCGGCCAGGAGGTCGAGGCGCGGCTCGGGCGCCGGGACGGCCTGGAAGGGCGCGACGGAGGTGAGCGGACCCGGCGCGGGACGGGCCGGGGTGCGCGCCGGAGCGGCGGCCGCTCCGCGGGCTGCCGCGGGGACGGGAGGCAGTGGGAGCCGCGACCGCGACATCTGGCGCGGGGCCTCGGGCGTGCGGGCGGCGGCGCCGGGCAGCGGGTGCGACGCGGGACGGCGGGCGTCGTCGGACCGGTCACGTCCCGGTGCGGTCGGATGGTCGCTCTGCTGGGCGGCGGGGCCGCGCCAGAGCCCGTCGGGAACATCCGTACGCCGACGACCGGGGGCTACGGGTGCGCTGCCCCGGTCCCGTCCGTCACTGCCTGATTCGGCGTGCCTGCCCACGGTGAGCAAATCTAACCGGTGTAACTCTCATCGGAAAGGACCTTGGGACGAACGCGTTCGTGCCCGCGCGAGTCGCAGCCGCCGCAGGCGCCGGACCAGCAGCGGATCGGCGGCCAGGGCGTCGGGCCGGTCGACCAGGGCGTTGAGCACCTGGTAGTACCGCGTCGGGGTCACCCCGAAGCGGTCGCGGATGGCGGTCTCCTTGGCTCCCGGGCGGCGCCACCACTGCCGCTCGAAGGTGAGCATCTCGTGCTCCCTCCGGGAGAGCCCCACGCCCGGGACCTGCGCGGAAGGCTCCGCGAGGCCCTGCGGCCGGGGCGGGGAGACCACCGGGTTCGGGTCGTCGGTCATCGTCCGTCCATCTCTCGCTCGCTCGGCCGCCCCGGTGCCCGGGGCTGCCAACGCCTGCGACGGTAGCCCCGGGGTCCGACAATTCCGCGGAGCCCCGACGGCGGTCGCGGGGACCGGCGCCGGGCCCCTCAGAGACCGGCCGGGACCACCTCGGCCGCCGCCCGGCGGCTCGACGCCCGGGCGTGTCGCAGGGTGTCGACGGTGAAGACCGCCAGGGCCACCCAGACGATGGCGAAACCGGCCAGCCGGGCGGGCGGCATGGGCTCGCCGTAGACGAAGACACCGATCGCCAGCTGCATCGACGGCGTCAGGTACTGCAGCAGCCCGACGGTGGAGAGCGGGATCCGGCGGGCGGCGGCCGCGAAGAGCAGCAAGGGGATCGCGGTGGCCACGCCGGAGCTCACCAGCAGCAGGGCGTGCCCGGTGCCGGCGTTCCCGAACGTGCCGTCGCCGGCCGAGTGCGCCACTCCCAGCACCACCGCCGCCGGGATCGACACCAGCGCCGTCTCGACGAACAGGCCCGGTGCCGCCTCGGTCCGGACCAGCTTCTTCATCAGGCCGTAGAGGCCGAAGGTGAGCGCCAGGGCCAGGGCGATCCAGGGCGGCCGCCCGTAGTCGACGGTGAGGACCACGACCGCGACCGCGGCGATCCCGACGGCGGTCCACTGGAGCGGGCGGAGCCGCTCGCTGAAGACGACGACGCCGAGCAGCACGCTCACCAGCGGGTTGATGAAGTAGCCGAGCGAGGTCTCGACGACGTGCCCGGAGTTCACGCCGTAGACGAAGACGAGCCAGTTGCCGGCGATGAGGACCGCGGCACCCAGGAGCACCAGCACGCGGCGCCGGTCGGTGACCAGCGTCCGGACCTGCGCCCAGCGGCGGAGCACCGTGAGGAGGAGCCCGACGAACAGCAGGGACCAGAGCACCCGGTGGGCGACGATCTCCAGCCCGCCCGCGGGCTCCAGCAACGGGAAGTAGAGGGGGAACAGTCCCCACAGCGAGTACGCGGCCAGCCCGGAGACCACCCCCAGGCGACGCTCGTCCACGGGCGCACCGTACGCCCGGGGAACCGCCGGTCCCGCAGCGGTCGTGAGCCCGGCTCAGGACCGGGCGCGGGTCACGGCGTCTGGATGTAGTCGACCAGCTGCTTGCGCTCCTCCTCCAGCTCGTCGAGCCGCGCCTTGACGACGTCGCCGATCGAGACGATGCCGACGAGCTCGCCGTCGACGACCACCGGCACGTGGCGCACCCGCTTGTCGGTCATGGTCCGGGCGAGGTCGTGCACGCTCGCGTCCGGCTTGCAGGTGTGCACCTCCGCCGTCATCACGCTGGACACCGGCTCGGCCAGCAGGCCGGCACCCCGGTCGTGGAGCCCTCGGGCGACGTCCCGTTCGGAGACGATGCCGTCGATGCGGCGTCCGTCGGAGGACACCACGAGTGCGCCGATGCCCTTCTCCGCCAGCACGGCGAGCGCGGTCCGGACGCTCTCCGCGCCGTCGATGGTCGCGATCTCGCGGCCCTTGTGCCGCAGCAACTGGCTGATCTGCACGGGAACCCCCTCGGAGGACGGTGCGGGGAGTGTGCACCCGCACCAGCCCCGGGGCAACGGTGCGCAGATCCGGCCTACCGTCGGCACGTGACCCGGCGGCGCCCCAACCCCCTGCAGTGGGTCTGGTACGCCCTCGGTGGCGGGCTCCCCCGCGAGCTGTCCCCGTGGGTCCTGGCGGACACCACCGGGCCCACCTGGATCTGGCGGCACCTGGTCCGCGCCGTCGTCCAGGTCCTGCCACTCGTCGTCCTCTGCCTCGTCGTCGTCCCGGTGCCCCTCGCCTACCGGGTGTCGGCGGCCGCCGGCGGCCTGCTCCTGGGCCTGCTCTTCTCGATCGCCTTCATGACCGAGACGATCGAGCACCGCACCACCAAGGCGGGGTACCCGCCCGGCACGGCGGCCCGGCTGCGCGCCGAACGCGCGGAGCGGGCCCGCGTGGAGCGCCGTTCCCCCTACCGTCGCGGCGGCGCCGGCAGCTTCGACTGACGAAGGACCCCTCTGCCCCCCACCGCTCGCACGCTCGGAGCGGGCCCCCGCAGAGGGGCCGCTCCAGCACGTCACCGCCTCAATCCACGCGGAAGCCGATCTTCACGGCGACCTGGAAGTAGGCGACCGCGCCGTCGACCACCTGGCCGCGGACCTCCTGGGCCTCGAACCACTCGATGTTGCGGACGGTCTGCGAGGCCTTGGCGATGGCGTTGCGGATCGCCTCGTCGACGCTGACCGGGCTGCTGCCGACGATCTCGCTCAGCCTGTACACGTGGTCGCTCACGGTTGCTCCTGACGTAGGGAGGGCGGTCGCCCCGACCCTGGCACGCCTCCCCGGCGGTGCCTACGTACGTAGTTCCGGGGGCTCCGAATACGTCGTCCGACGGATTCGGCGGGCGCGTGATCGC
>DASQTE010000327.1:0-6854 GCA_035642035.1 Blastococcus sp. | reverse complement strand
ACCACCTCGGCCAGCCGCGTCTTGCCGATGCCGGCCTCCCCGCCCAGCACGACGACGGCCCCGCGACCGGCGGCGGCCTGCTGGGCCACCGCCCGCAGCCGGGCGAGCTCGGTGCGGCGCCCGACGAGCGTCTCGTCGCCGGGCGCGGCCAGGGGGGTGGGCGTCGGCGGGGGCACCACCGACAGCACCGGCCGGGGCACCCGCGAGGTGAGCCGGGGGTCCTGGCGGAGCACCGCCTTCTCGAGGTCGCGCAGCTCGGGGCCGGGGTCGATGCCCAGCTCCTCGCGCAGCAGCTCGGTGCAGCGGCGCAGGGCGTCGAGCGCGTCGGCCTGCCGGTCGGCGGCGTAGAGCGCGGTGACCAGCCGGGCCCAGAGCCGCTCGCGCAGCGGGTGCGCCGCGACGAGGTGCTGCAGGTCGCCGACCGCGGCCTCCGCCCGGCCCGCGGCGAGCAGGGCGTCGCACCGCCGCTCGCGGGCGCGCACGTGCAGCTCGGTGAGGCCCAGCCGTTCGGTGGCCACGGTGGGCATGTCGCCGAGGTCCGCGAGCGGCTCGCCCCGCCACAGGCCGAGCGCCTCGTCGAGGAGGGCGATGCCGCGCTCGGGGTCGACGGCGCCGACGGCGCGGTCACCCGCCTCGACCAGCTCGGGGAACCGCAGGAGGTCCAGGTCCGCGGCGTCGGCCCGCACCAGGTAGCCGGGCGGGCGGGTCAGCAGCACCGTGGGCGCCTCCCGCGGTCCGCGGCCCGGCTCGAGGACGCGGCGCAGGTGGGAGACGTAGGCCTGGAGCGTCCCGGTCACCGTCGGGGGCGGGTCGTCGCCCCACAGCGTGGCGACGATGCGGTCGATGCCGACGACGCGGCCCGGCTTGGCGAGCAGGAGCGTCAGCAACGCCCGTGGTTTGGCCCCGCCGACGTCCAGCGGGCTGCCGTCAGGACCCGTGACCTCGAGCGGACCGAGGACTCGGAATCGCACGGGGCCGGATGCTGCCAGCGCAGGGGCCCGTGCGGCACCCCTTTCCTCGCGATCCGGCCTGCAAGTGGGCCTCCAAGTCGGCCCCAAGTATCCGCCAAGGGGTCGCCGCGACTCTTCCGACGTCCGAACGAGCTGCGCGGTCACCGCCGCGAGCCACCCGATCCGCGGCCACCGCCGCGGCCGCGAAGAGGAAGACCCGCAGATGAGTCTCACCGAGAAGCCCGAGCCGTTGCCGTCCGCCGTCCTGGGCGACGCGGTCCTCGACACCCTCGTGCCGTCGTTCCCGCCCGGCGCCGTCGACGAGCTGCGCAGCCAGGTCCACGGCCCGGTCTACGCCGCGGGCGACGACGGCATGGCGGCAGAGGTCGCCACCTGGAACGTCGCGATCCAGCACACGCCGGCCGTCGCGGTCGGTGCCACCTGCGCCGAGGACGTCTCCGCCGCCGTCTCCTGGGCCGTCGCGCACGACCTGCGCGTCGCCGTCCAGGCCACCGGCCACGGGCCGGTCCGCAACGCCGCCGGCTCGCTGATGGTCACCACCCGGCGGATGCAGGGGCTGACCGTCGACCCCGAGCGGCGCATCGCCCGCGTCGAGGCCGGTGTGAAATGGAAGCGGGTCCTCGAGGCCGCCGCCGACCACGGGCTGACCGGGCTGTGCGGCTCGTCGTCCGACGTCGGCGTGGTCGGCTACACCCTGGGCGGCGGGATGGGCTCGCTCGGACGGCGCTTCGGCTTCGCCGCCGACCACGTGCAGGCCGTGGAGATCGTCACCGCCGACGGCCGGCTGCGCCGGCTCTGCGCCGACAGCGAGCCGGAGCTCTTCTGGGCGGTGCGCGGCGGCAAGGGCAACTTCGGGATCGTGACCGCCCTGGAGATCGAGCTCGTGCCGGTCGACTCCCTCTACGCCGGCGGGATCTTCTTCACAGGCGACGACGCCCCCGCGCTGCTGCACCGGTTCCGCCAGTGGGCGCCGACGCTGCCCGACGAGGTCAGCACGTCGATCGCCGTCATGCGGATGCCCCCGATGGAGGAGCTACCCCCGCCGCTGCGCGGGCGGACCGTCGTCCACCTGCGCTACGCCTACTCCGGCAGCGACCACGCCGAGGCCGAGCGGCTGCTGTCGCCGATGAAGACCTGGGGAACGATCGTGCTGGGCTACGTCGGGCCGATCCGCACCGACGAGATGGACTCCATCCACATGGACCCGGTCGACCCGATGCCCGCGTGGGAGAAGGGCATGCTGCTCAGCGACCTCCCCGAGGAGGCGGTCGACGCCCTGCTCGCCGCGGCCGGTCCGCAGGTCGAGATCCCGATCTTCATGACCGAGATCCGGCTCATGGGCGGGGCGCTCGGCCGGCAGCCCGCCGTGCCCAACGCGGTCGCGGGCCGCAGCGGTGCCTTCGCCGTCGAGCTGGTCGGGCCGGGGATCCCCGAGCTCGCGCAGGTCGTCCCGATGATCGGCAAGGGCATCCTCGGGGCGCTGGCGCCGTGGAAGGCTTCGGAGACGATGATCAACTTCCTGGGCGAGATCTCGGGCCCGGAGGAGGTCGTGGCGGCCTACCTGCCGGAGACCTACCAGCGGCTGCGCGCGATCAAGGAGCAGGTCGACCCGACCGGGGTCTTCTCCTTCGGCCACGCCTTCTGAACGCGCCGGTGCCGCGGACCTCTGACCCCGGTCCGTGGCGCCGGAACGATCAGGAGACCTGACCGTTCCGGGTCCTGGCTCACGGTGGACGGTGAGCCAGGACCCGTTGTGATCAGGTCAGCTGATCACGCTGGACCTCACTCGGGGAGCAGGACGCCGGGGTTGCAGATGCCCCGCGGGTCCAGCCGCTCCTTGACCGCGCGCAGCACCTCGACCCCGAGAGGGCCGATCTCGCGCTCCATCCACGGGCGGTGGTCGGCGCCGACGGCGTGGTGGTGGGTGAGCGTCCCGCCCGCGCCCAGCAGCGCGTCGGTCGCTGCCCGCTTCGCCGTCAGCCACTGCTGGATCGGCAGCGCGTCGTCGCGGTCGGCCAGCACGGTCACGTACAGCGAGGCGCCGGTCGGGTAGCCGTGCGAGACGTGGCTCATGATCAGCGGACGCCGCCCGTCGCGGGTCAGTGAGTCGCGCAGCGCCCGGCGGACGGTGTCGTAGACCGTGGGCAGCGCCGTCCAGGTGGCCGCGGTCTCCAGGGTCTCGACCAGCAGGCCGCCGTCCATGAGCCTGTCCCGCAGGTACGGCCCGTGGAACCGGTTCTTCTTCCACGCCTGGCCCACCTTCGGCCCGAGCCGGATCGCGCCGCCGTCCCGGAGGACGGAGGCAGCGGCCTTCATCCGTGCCCGGACGAGCCCCGGCAGCCCCTCCCAGCCGAGGACCAGCAGGCAGCCGTCGGCGTGCCCGCGGGCCTTGAGGCCGCCGCGCAGGAACCGCGCCCCCGTGCCGCCGGCCATCAGCAGGTTGGCGCGGGTCTCGTCGGCGTCCGAGAGCCGGACGACGTCGGCCAGCAGGTCGTGCCGCGCGAGCTGCTGCAGCGCGGCGAGCCCGGCCGCCCACGAGCGGAACGACCAGCCCTCGTAGGCACCGGTCGCGGGCTTGGGCCGGACCCGCAGCGTCAGCTCGGTGATGATCCCGAGCGTCCCCTCGGAGCCGAGGGCGAGGCCCAGCAGGTCGGGGCCGGCCGCCGTCGCCGGGGGATGGCCCAGCTCCAGGACGCCGGACGGCGTGGCCAGCGTGAGGCTCGCGACCAGATCGTCGAAGCGGCCCACCCCGGTGCTGTTCTGCCCCGCCGAGCGGGTGGCCGCGTACCCGCCGAGGGTGGCGAACTCCCAGCTCTGCGGCAGGTGGCCGAAGGTCATACCCTTCTCGTCCAGGGCCCGCTCGAGCGCCGGGCCGCGCATGCCGGGGCCGACGGTCACCAGGGACGACGGGACGTCGAGCTCCCGCACCGACGCCATGCGGGACAGGTCGACGGAGATCGAGGGCCGGTCGTCGGGGTCCACCCCCGCCAGCCCGCCGACGACGCTCGTGCCACCGCCGAACGGGACGACGACGACGCCGAGCTCGCTGCACGTGCGGAGCAGCGCCGCGGTCTCCTCGGTCGAGCCGGGCAGCACGACGGCGCACGGTGCGTCGGAGGCGTCACCCTCGCGGCGGCGGAGGAGGTCCAGGTAGCTCTTGCCGCCCGCGCGGCGCAGGCGCGACTCCCGGTCGATGCGGACGTTGTCCTCGCCGAGCAGCTCGACCAGCCGGGTGCGCGCCTCCTCCGACAGCCGGCACGGCGCGAGCTGGATGTCCTCGACGGGCACCGGCGGGGTGGATCGCGGGGACCAGCCGAGCTCCCGGCTCAGGTAGCGGCGCGCGGCCTTCGGCAGCGTGCCGCTCAGGTCGCTGTCGGGCGCGCTGGACGGCTCGGAGTCGGCCGGACCCCAGCCCTGGATCGTCAGTTCCGGCTGCGTTGCCACGGCTACAGTCTGCCGGTGCTGCTGCCGGAGCGATCATGGTGACCGCCTCGCTTCCCGGGGCGCTGTCCCCGGCCCGTCGCGCGGAGGAGCTGGCCGGCCTGCCGGGCGCCGAGATCGACGTCGTCGTCGTGGGGGGCGGCGTGACCGGCGCCGGGGTGGCGCTGGACGCCGCGAGCCGGGGGCTGTCCGTCGTCCTGCTGGAGCGCGACGACCTCGCCGCGGGCACCAGCCGGTGGTCGTCGAAGCTCGTGCACGGGGGGCTGCGCTACCTGGCCCACGGGGAGATCGGGCTGGCGCGGGAGAGCGCCCGCGAGCGCGCCGTCCTCATGGGCTCGACCGCGCCGCACCTGGTCCGCCGGCTGCCGTTCCTCGTCCCCGACGTCGCCGGCCGGGACGTGACCGCCCTGGCGGCGGCCGGTGGCCGGCTGGGTGACGCGGTGCGGCTGTCGGTGCCGGGCGGCCGCGGGTCCCTGCCCTCGACGCGGCGGGTGTCGGCCGACGAGGTGTCCCGGCTGGTGCCGGGGGTGCGGGCCGGACGGGGCGGCGTCGTCTTCTGGGACGGGCAGCTCGTGGACGACGCCCGGCTGGTGGTGGCGCTGGCGCGGACGGCGGCCGCCTACGGGGCCCGCGTGCTGACCGGTGCGGCCGTGACGGCGGTGGACGGCGCCGAGGTGCACGTGGCGGTCGACGGCGCGCGGCTGTCCCTGCGGGCCGGGGTGGTGGTGAACGCCACCGGGGTGTGGGCGCAGGAGCTGGCGCCGTCCATCCGGCTGGTCCCCTCGCGCGGATCGCACCTGGTCCTGCCCGGGTCGGTGCTCGGATCGCCGTCGGCCGCGCTGACCGTGCCGCTGCCAGGCTCCCGGTCGCGCTACGTCTTCGCGCTGCCGCAGGCCGACGGGCTGGTCTACCTGGGGCTCACCGACGAGCCGGTCGAGGGGCCGGTGCCCGACGAGGACCCGGTGCCCAGCGACGCCGAGGTCGCGCAGCTGCTGGAGACGGTGAACCAGGTGCTGGACCGGCCGCTCACCCGGGCGGACCTCGTGGGGGCGTACGCGGGGCTGCGTCCGCTCGTCCTCCCGGCCTCGGCGGGGACGGGCCCCGGCGACGCGACCGCCGACCTGTCCCGCAAGCACCTCCTGCAGTGGGACGGACCGGTCCTCTCCGTGGTCGGCGGCAAGCTGACCACCTACCGGGCGATGGCGGAGGAGGCGGTCGACGCGGTGGTGGCCCGGCTCGGGCGGGGGGCGGCGCGCTCGCAGACCGCCCGCATCCCGCTCGTCGGCGCCGCACCGAGGCGGGCGCTCGAGCGGGTGGCCGCACCGGGGCGCCTGGTCGCGCGATACGGGAACGAGGCGCCGGTGGTCGAGGCACTGGGGCCCGCCGCCGTGGTCGCCGGGCGGCCAGAGACGGTAGGGGAGCTGCGGTTCGCCGTCCGCCACGAGGGCGCCCGGACCGTGGCGGACCTGCTGGACCGACGCACCCGGTTCGGCCTCGTGCCGTCCGCCCGCGAGCGCGCCGTGCCGGTGGCGGAGCAGGTACTGGCCGAGGAGCTCTAGTTCTCACAGTGTGGGAATGCTGTTCCACTGTGCGGGAGCAGGGGTCCACACTGCCCGGGTGGACACATACACCCACGGGCACGCCGACTCCGTGCTGCAGTCGCACCGCTGGCGGACCGTCGAGAACTCCGCCGCGTACCTGATCCCCGCGCTGCGGCCGGGGCTCGACCTCCTCGACGTGGGCTGCGGGCCCGGCACGATCACCGTCGACCTGGCCGCCCGGGTGGCACCCGGCCGCGTGCTGGGGATCGATGTCTCGGCCGCCCCGCTGGAGGAGGCGCGGGCGGCCGCCGGGCGCGCCGGGGTGCCGGTGACCTTCGAGGTGGGCGACGTCTACGCGCTGGCCGCCGCGGCCGGCAGCTTCGACGTCGTGCACGCCCACCAGGTGCTCCAGCACCTCACCGATCCGGTCGCCGCGCTGCACGAGATGGCCCGGGTCTGCCGGCCGGGCGGGGTGATCGCCGTGCGGGACGTCGACTACGCGGCGACCACCTGGTTCCCGGCGGACACCGGGCTCGACGCCTGGCTGGCGCTGTACCAGCGGGTCGCTCGGGCCAATGACGCGGAGCCGGACGCCGGCCGGCGGCTGCTGTCGTGGGCGCACGCCGCAGGCCTGCGGGACGTCACGGCGACGGCGAGCACCTACTGCTACGCCTCGCCCGAGGAGCGGCGGTGGTGGGGCCGGTCGTGGGCGGGCCGCGCGACGTCGTCGGCCTTCGCGGAGCAGGCCGTGCGCTACGGGCTCGCGACGACGGCGCAGCTCGAGGAGATCGCCGCCGCCTGGCTGCGCTGGGCCGACGCCGACGACGGCTGGCTCGGCATGCTGCACGGCGAGCTGCTGATCCACGTCTGACGCCGTGCGCCGATCGGCAGTTCCCCGCCC
>DASQTE010000326.1:0-6793 GCA_035642035.1 Blastococcus sp. | reverse complement strand
GCTCGACGACGCCGAGGACGTCATGTACCTCAAGTACAACGAGCTGCGCCGCCTCATGGCCGGCAGCAACTCCTTCGACGCCAAGGAGCTCGTCGGCGACCGCCGCGACGCCCGCGAGGACGCCTACGAGGTGCGCCCGCGCGACTGGATCGGCACCGCCACCGAGGAGTCGGTCGGCTTCCCCTACTGGTCGCTGTGGGCCTTCCCGGAGAAGCTCAACCGCCCGGCCCCGTCGCACGAGGGCGAGATCCCGGGGCTGCCCGCCTCGGCCGGCGTCGTCGAGGGCACCGCCCGCGTCGTCCTGTCCGCCGAGCAGTTCGGCGAGGTGGAGCGCGACGAGATCGTGGTGTGCCGCATGACCAGCCCCTCCTGGGTCGTGCTCTTCACCAAGATCGCCGGCCTGGTCACCGACGCCGGCGGCATGGCCTCGCACCCCGCGGTCGTCTCCCGCGAGTTCGGCATCCCGGCCGTCGTCGGGACCTCCGACGCCACCCGCCGGATCAAGACCGGTGACCGCGTCCGCGTCAACGGCTCCACCGGCCGCGTCGAGATCGTCGGCGACGTCACGGCCACGCCGGCCCAGGCGCTCTGATCGGCGATGACCGCCACCCTTCCCACCCCGACCCAGGAGACCGCCGTGACGTCGTCCGACGCTCCGCTGGTGCTGCCGTTCCGCGACCCCCGCTGCCAGGTGGTCGAGCTGACCGGCGGCAAGGGCGCCAGCCTCGCGACCATGACCGCCGAGGAGCTGCCGGTGCCGCCGGGCTTCGTCATCACCTCGGCGGCCTTCGCCGCCGCGGTCGACGAGGAGGCCCTGCGGGAGGCCATGCGCCGCAAGGACGTCGAGGCCGCCCGCGCGCTCGTCGCGGCGGCCCAGCCGCCCCGCGACCTGATCGAGGAGGCCTTCGCCGAGCTCAAGGGCCTGGTCGCCGTCCGGTCGTCGGCGTGCGCCGAGGACTCCGAGGGCGCCAGCTACGCCGGGCAGCAGGAGACCTTCCTGAACACCGACGGCCTCGAGGCGGTGCTGCACAACGTCGTCGAGTGCTGGCTGTCCTTCTTCACCGACCGGGCGGTCTTCTACCGGCAGGAGAAGGGCTCTCTCGAGGACGTCGCCATGGCGGTCGTCGTCCAGCAGATGTGCGACAGCCAGAAGTCCGGCGTCATGTTCACCGTCGACCCGGTGCACGGCCGCAAGGACCGCATGGTCGTCGAGGCCGCGCGCGGGCTCGGCGAGGCCGTGGTGTCCGGCGAGACCACCCCCGACAACTACACGCTCTCCCGCGAGGGGGTCGTGAAGAAGTCGAAGATCGTGGACGCCGAGCGGGTGCTCACCGACGAGGAGTGCGTGGCGCTCGCGCGCATGGGGCAGAAGCTGGCCCAGCTGCACGGCGTCCCGCAGGACATCGAGTGGGCGTTCGACGCCGACGGCGACCTCTACCTGCTCCAGTCCCGACCGATCACCACCATCTAGCGCCCGTGAAGTTCGTGACGTACGCGTCGGCCGACGTCGCCTCGCGGGTGGGCCGGCTCGACGGCGGCACCGTGCTCGACGTCGGTTTCGACGGCGACATGGTGGCGTTCATCGAGGCCGGCGCCCCGCTCGGGGACGAGCGGGCGGTCCCGGGCGCCCGGCTGCTCGCGCCGCTGGTCCCCCGCTCGTTCCGGGACTTCCTCGCCTTCGAGGGGCACCTGACCAACGCCTACCGGAACCTCGGCCGCGAGGTGCCCGCCGAGTGGTACGAGGTGCCGGTCTACTACCGGAGCATGGGCACGACGGTGACCGGCCCGGACACCGTGCTGCCGTGGCCGTCCTACAGCGGCCAGCTCGACCACGAGCTGGAGCTGGCCGCGGTGATCGGCCGGCCGTGCCGGGACGTGGCGGCCGCGGACGCGCTCGACTGCGTCTTCGGGTTCACGATCTGGAACGACATGTCCGCCCGGGACGTCCAGCGCCGTGAGCTGCCGGTCGGCATGGGCCCGGCCAAGGCCAAGGAATGGGACGGGTCCAACGTCCTCGGCCCGTGCATCGTCACCCCGGACGAGATCGACCTCGCCACGCTGGAGCTCGAGGTGCGGGTCAACGGCGAGCGGTGGGGCGGGGACCGCGTCTCGGCCATGCACCACTCGTTCGGCGACCTCATCGCCTACGCCGCGCAGGACCAGACCCTGCTGCCCGGCGAGGTGCTCGGGTCCGGCACCGCCACCGGCGGCTCCGGGCTGGAGATGGACCGCTGGATCCAGCCCGGGGACGTCATCGAGATGGAGGCCGGCCCGATCGGCATCCTGCGCAACACCGTCGGAACACGCTCTGCCAGACCACCCCAAGCCGCTCCAATCCCCGAACGGAAGGACAACTGACATGGCGTTCGTCGTCGCTGCCACCTGGAAGGCCAAGCCCGGAGAGGCCGAGCGGGTCACCGAGGTGATCAAGAAGATGACGCCGCTGTCGCGCGCGGAGCCGGGCAACGTCTTCTACCAGGCCCAGGTCAACCCCGAGGACCCCGAGACGTTCTTCCTGTACGAGCAGTACACCGACGCCCAGGCGTACGAGGACCACAAGAACACCCAGCACTTCCAGGAGAACGTGTTCGGCTACATCCTCGAGTACCTGGCCGAGCGCAACGTGAAGACCTTCGAAACCATCGATGCCTGAGGTCACCACGGTCGACCCGGCCACCGGGAAGCCCCTCGCCACCTACCCGGGCGCCGACGTCGACGCCGCGCTCGAGGTCCTGTCCGCGGTGGACGCCGCCCAGCCGGCGTGGGCCGCGCGACCGGTCGAGGAGCGCGCCGGGCTGGTGCGGGCCGTCGGCGCGCAGCTGCGCGCGCAGGCCGGCGACCTCGCCGGGCTGATGACCGCGGAGATGGGCAAGCCGATCGGTGAGGCCCGGGCCGAGCTCGAGAAGTCCGCGACCGCGTGTGACTACTACGCCGACCGCGGTCCCGGCTTCCTCGCCGACCGGCCCGTGGACACCGGCGCGCAGCGCAGCTGGGTGGCGCACGAGCCGCTCGGCGTCGTGCTCGCGGTGATGCCGTGGAACTTCCCGTTCTGGCAGGTGCTGCGCTTCGCGGCGCCGACCCTGCTGGCCGGCAACACCGCGATCCTGAAGCACTCCCCCAACGTGACCGGGTGCGCGCTCGCGATCCAGCAGGTGTTCCGCGACGCGGGGCTGCCCGCGGACGTGTTCCGCAGCATCGTGGTCGCCGAGCCGGACGTGCCGGAGGTGAGCCGCGCGCTCATCGAGGACGACCGGATCGGGGCCGTGAGCCTCACCGGCAGCGAGCGGGCCGGCGCCGCGGTGGCCGCCGCCGCGGGCCGGGCCGTCAAGAAGAGCCTGCTGGAGCTGGGCGGATCCGACCCCTTCGTCGTCCTGGCCGACGCCGACCTCGACCTGGCCGTGGCCGGCGCGGTGCGCAGCCGGTTCATCAACAGCGGGCAGAGCTGCCTGGCCGCCAAGAGGTTCGTGGTCCACCGGGACGTCGCCGGCGAGTTCAGCCGGCGCTTCGCCTCGGCCGTGGCGGACCTGCGGGTCGGCGACCCGCGGGACGAGGCGACGACGATCGGCCCCATGGCGCGGGGCGACCTGCGCGACGAGCTCGCCGGACAGGTCCGTGCCTCGGTGGCGGCGGGCGCGACCGTGCTGACCGGCGGCGAGCCGCTGGCGGGCCCGGGCGCGTTCTTCGCCCCGACGGTGCTCGGCGACGTGTCGCTGGACATGCCGGTCATGGCGGAGGAGACGTTCGGGCCCGTCGCGGCCGTCATCGCCGTGGACGACGACGACGAGGCGGCGCGGGTCGCGAACGCGACGCGGTACGGGCTCGGCGCCAGCGTCTGGAGCAGCGACCCGGAGCACGCACTCGCCGTGGGCCGGCGGATCACCTCCGGCGCGCTGTTCGTGAACACCGTGGTCGCTTCGGACCCGCGGCTGCCGTTCGGCGGGACCAAGCGCAGCGGCTACGGCCGCGAGCTCGGTGAGGCCGGCGCGCTGGAGTTCACGAACGCGCGCACGTACGTCCTCGGTGGTGGGGTGCCGGGCGGCCCCGCCACCGAGTGACTCCCTGACCTCGGCTCCCGGTCCTCCGCGGAACCGCGAGCCGAGGCCGGGGTGCCGTGCTCACGCCGTGCGCGGGGCCTCCCAGAGGTCGATCCCGCTGTCGATCGCGTGCTCGTCGATGGCCCACAGCTCGTCGTCGTTGAACGACAGGTTGTCCAGCGCCGCCACGTTCTGCTCGAGCTGCCCGGCACTGCTCGCGCCGATGAGCACCGTGGTCATCCGGGGGTCGCGCAGCGCCCAGGCCAGCGCCATCTGCGCGAGGCTCTGCCCGCGGCCCTTCGCGATCTCGTTCAGGGTGCGGATGCGGTCCAGCGCCTCGTCGGTGAGCAGCTCGGACGACAGCGACTTCCCCTGCGATGCGCGGGACCCCTCGGGGACGCCGCCCAGGTACTTGCCGGTGAGCATGCCCTGGGCCAGCGGCGAGAAGGCGATGCAGCCGGCCCCGACCTGCTCGAGGGTGTCGAGCAGCCCCTCGGTCTCGATCCAGCGGTTGAGCATCGAGTAGGAGGGCTGGTGGATGAGCAGCGGTGTGCCGAGGTCGGCCAGGATCGCCGCCGCCTTCGCGGTGTCCTGCGGGGAGTAGGAGCTGATGCCGGCGTAGAGCGCCTTGCCCGACCGGACGGCCGAGTGCAGCGCCCCCATCGTCTCCTCGAGCGGGGTGGTCGGGTCGGGGCGGTGGCTGTAGAAGATGTCGACGTACTCCAGACCCATCCGGCGCAGCGACTGGTCGAGGCTGGACAGCACGTACTTGCGGCCGCCGCCGCCCTGGCCGTACGGGCCGGGCCACATGTCGTAGCCGGCCTTCGTGGAGATGACCAGCTCGTCGCGGTAGGCCGCGAAGTCGTCGGCGAGGTGGCGGCCGAAGTTGGTCTCCGCCGAGCCGTAGGGCGGGCCGTAGTTGTTCGCCAGGTCGAAGTGCGTGATGCCGAGGTCGAACGCCCGGCGGAGGATCTCCCGCTGCCGGTCGAAGGGCATGTCGTCGCCGAAGTTGTGCCACAGCCCGAGGCTGATGGCGGGCAGGTCCAGGCCGCTGCGGCCGGTCCGGCGGTAGGTCATGGAGTCGTAGCGGTCGTCGGCTGCGCGGTAGGCCATGGGTCCATGCTGCCTGGCGCCCCGCCGACCGGGCACCCGCGCCCTCCGGCCACGGCGGTCGCGACGACGACATCGCCGACGGAGGCGGCCGACGGCCCTAGGCTGGGCTGGGTACCGACGCCGACCTGGGGAGACCTGCGATGCTGCGCCTGCTGGGACTGCTGCTGGTGATCTGGCTGGCGATCACCGTGATCGGGGCCGTGGTGGAGGGCCTGTTCTGGCTCGCCGTCATCGGCTTGCTCTTCGTCGCCGCCACCGCGGCGCTCGGCTGGAACAAGCGCCGCGACGACAAGGCGCTCCCGCGCGGCTGGTGAACGCGCTACCGGCCGGGTAGCGGAGCACGCATGGCACTGCGCACCTCGGCCGTCGCGGCCACCGATCGCTGGACCGACCCGGACGACGGGATCCGGTATCCCGCCGGTGAGGTGCACGCGTGGGAGCGCGGCCGGAACGAGACGGTCTGCGGGCTGTCGCTGAGCAGGTCCCGCCTGGGCCGCTTCTCGCACGTGACGTGGGCGGACGTGCAGCCGGAGTCGGGCCGGCACGCGGAGGGCGTTCAGGAGGTGTGCCGCCGCTGCCGCGCTGCCATGGGGGCGCGCCGCGACGACCGGGGGTGGACGCGGACGAATCCCCGACCCTGAGTCGTCAGACCCGGCCGAGCGCGGTGAGCCGTTCCTGACGGGCGGCCCGCAGCAGCGGGACCAGCCGGGGGTCGGCTAGCGCGTCGACGGTGCGCACGGTCGTCTTCCGCATGTTCCGCCCGGTGCCCTCCAGCAGGCCGCCGTCGTCGAGGTGGGCGCCGTGGTTGCAGCCCAGGTTGACGTGGTGGGGGTGGACGGCCAGGTAGGCGTAGTGCTCGGTCATCTTCTTCGGGCCGACGCCGTACCCGACCGTCTTCTGGTGCGGCCAGACCACGCGGACGACGTCGGGATCGGTCCGGCGGACGAGATCGTCCGCGGCGGTCACGAGGGCGGCCACCTCCGGGGAGAGCTGCGCCAGCAGAGTCGCCCAGTCGTCGTGCTCAGTCACCGTCGGCGTCGCCCGCCATCCCGTCGCCGTAGGGGTTCACCCCGGCCGACCAGTCAGTGGCGGGCAGCCGCGGCTCGGCCCGCACCTCGACCTGCTCCTCGGCCGGGACCCGCACGCCGGCCACCAGCTCCTCGACCGGGATCGACCAGCGCTGCTCCGTCATGCCCGGAGCGTCACCCAGGACCGATCCGTTGTCCAGCGCGCCGCGACCGGTCGAGCACCGCGCGGGCCTGCTCCGGCCAGGCGAGGGAGAACACCCAGACGTCGGGCGGGACCTGACCGTGGACGAGCAGCACGGCGAGGCCCAGGTCGGCGACCGCCGCGAAGCCCTCCGGGCGCCGGTGGAACCACAGCACGAATGCGTGCCCGTCGACGTCGGCCTCGGTCCGCGTCCAGGTGCGCGGGTCCGCCAGCCGCCGGCCGACCCGGTCCCCCGTGTCGCCCGCCTGGTCCAGCATCGCCCGGACGTCGTCCCCGGCCAGCCCGGTGGGGATCTGCTGCAGCATCAGCTCGACCACGGCCGTGGCCGCCGCGCGGTCCAGCGGCGGGTCCGTGGTCCAGCCGCCGTCCGCGCCCGGGCGGCAGCCCCGCCGGGCGAGCGTGCGCACGGTCCACGG
>DASQTE010000325.1:0-4076 GCA_035642035.1 Blastococcus sp. | reverse complement strand
AGATCGTCGTCGTAGGTGACGGGCAGGCCCACTGCCGCGGCGACCAGTTCCGCCGTCTCCCGCGTCCGGCGCAGCGGTGAGGCGACGACGACCTCGATGCCGAGTTCCTTCGCCCGCACGCCGGCGGCCTCCGCCTCGGCGCGGCCGGTGCGCGACAGCGGCAGGTCGTTACGGCCGCTGTACCGACGCTCCGGGGTGTGCTCGGTCTGCCCGTGGCGGAGCAGGTGGGTCACCGTGGTGACGACGGGAGCGGGTTCGGCCGTCGGCTGGACGTCGTCCTCGAGGACGACGGGCTCGGCGGCCGGGTCGCGGTGCACCGGCCTGCCGTCCATCGCGCTGTTGGCCAGGGCGTCGGCGGCGCCGTTCTGCGCGCGCGGCACCCAGGTGTAACGCACGGCCCCCAGTTGCCGGGCGAGCTTCTGCGCCTGCAGGGCCAGCTGCTGCATGTCGGGGTGCTTGATCTTCCAGCGTCCCGACATCTGCTCGACGACGAGCTTGGAGTCCATGCGGACCTCGACGCTCGCGGCCGGGTCGAGGTCGAGCGCGGCCTGCAGCCCGGCCACTAGGCCGCCGTACTCGGCGACGTTGTTGGTCGCCCGGCCGACGGAGGCGGCCCGCTCGGCGAGCACCCGACCGGTCTCGGCGTCGCGGACGAGGGCGCCGTAGCCGGCCGGGCCCGGGTTGCCCCGCGACCCGCCGTCCGCCTCGACGATGAAGCGCCGGCTCACAGCCCGGACTCGGCCGTGCGCACCAGGATCCGCCCGCAGTTCTCGCAGCGCACGACCTCGTGCGGGTCGGCGTTGCGCACCGCGGCGAGCTCGTTGCCGTACAGCTCGAGCCGGCATCCCTGGCAGGCGCGGGCCTGCAGCATGGCGGCCCCGGTGCTGCCGGTCTGCGTGCGGATGCGGTCGTACAGCGACAGCAGCGGCGCCGAGATCTTCGTGGCCACCTCGTCGCGCGCCGCCTGGTGCCGCTGCGTGCCGTCGGCGATGTCGGCGAGGGCGTCGTCGCGCTGCTGCTCGGCGCGCTCGCGGTCGGCCCGCGCTCGCTCGAGCCCCGACCGGGCGGCGGCGAGGGTGCCTTCGGCGTCCTCCAGCCGCTGCATGAGCTCGAGCTCCTGATCCTCCAGGTCGGACTGGCGCCGCTTGAGGGAGTCCAGCTCGTGCTGGAGATTGGTCATCTCCTTCGGGGAGACGGAGCCGGACTCCAGCAGCCGCTGGTCCTTGGCCTCGCGCTGGCGCACGGTGTCGACGTCGGACTCCAGGCGCTTCACCTCGCGGCCCAGGTCCTTCACCTCTGTCTCGGCCCGGACGACGTCGGCGGACAGCGCCCGCTCGGCCTCCTCGGCGGCCGTCACGGCGGCCACCTCGGGCAGGTTCTTCTGCCGGTGGGCCAGCTGGGTCAGCGCGACGTCTTCAGCGGCGAGGTCCAGCAGCTTCTGCTGCTCGAAGTGGTCGGCCTTCACTCCGCCAACCTACCCGTGCGCCCACCTGTCTCCGGCCCCTTGCCCTGACCGACGTGGTGCGTCCACGGATCGGTCCGGCAGCTGGAGACGGCCACCTCCACCCGCCCGCCGAGGTCCTCGGCGAGCCGGCCGGCCGCCACGGGCAGCCAGGGCCACTCCGACGCGTAGTGCGCGACGTCGACCAGTGCGGGCCCGTCCACCTCGCCGGCGTCCGACACGGGGTGGTGCTTCAGGTCGCTGGTCAGGAACACGTCGGCGCCGGCCGCGGCGGCGGCGTCGAGCAGCGATCCCCCGCTGCCCCCGCAGACCGCGACCCGGCGGACGACGCGGTCGGGGTCCCCCGCGGCCCGCACCCCGCCGACCGTCTCCGGCAGGACGGCGGCCACCCGCGCGGCGAACGCGCGCAGGGTCATCGCCTCGGGCAGCTCGCCGACCCGGCCCAGTCCCGCCCCGGGATCGGCGCCCGCCGGCTCCAGCGGCACGGCGCCCGTCAGCCCGAGGGTGTCGGCGAGGGCCGCGTTCACCCCGGAGCCGGGCGCGCGGTCGGCGTTGGTGTGCGCCACGAAGAGCGCCGCGCCCGCCCGGATCAGCCGGTGGACCAGCCGGCCCCGAGGGTCGTCCGCCGGCACCCCGTGCACGGGGGTGAGGAGCATCGGGTGGTGGGTCACCAGCAGCTCCGCGCCGGTGCCGATCACCTCGTCGACGACGGCGGTGGTCGGGTCCACTGCGAACAGCACCCGGCTCACGGGCTCGTCGGGGTCGCCGCACACCAGGCCGACCGCGTCCCAGCCCTCGGCCAGCGCGGGGTCGTAGCGGGCGTCGAGTGCGGCGATGACCTCGCGCAGGGGGACGGGCACGGCTCCGGACTGTAGGTGCCCACCGGTCCCCCGACCGCGGGACCGTCGATGACAAGCTTCCGGCGTGACGGACCGCAGCACCCGGGAGCGCGTGCTGCGGGCTCCGGCATGGCTCGAGGAGCTGGTCCGGACGACGCCGCCGCCCGTGCCGTGGCGCGACGTCGTCCGGTTCGCCGTCACCATCCCGGCCCCGCTGGCCGTGGCCGTGGCCGTCGAGGGCGGGGTCGAGCCCGGACCCGTGCTCGGGGCCGGCGTCTTCGCCACCACCGGCGCGCTCGCCGCCAGCCTCGCGCCGCAGTCGGGACCCCTTCGCGACCGGCTGCGCCGCACCGCCGCCGCGGTCGGCTTCGGCGCCGTGGGGCTGGTCGTCGGCCAGTACGCCTCGGGCGGCGGCTGGATGCCGGTGCTGCTGATCGCCGTGCTCTCGGCCGTCGCGGCGGTGATCAGCTCGGTCAACGCGGCCATGTCGCTCGGCGCGCTGCAGCTGCTCATCTACACCGCCCTCTCCTCGGGGCTGGTCACGCCGCTGTCCCTGCCCGTGGAGGTGGCCTTCTTCTTCGCCGGGGCCGCCTGGGCCACCCTCACGATCCTCGTGCAGGCCCGGACGGAGGCCCTCGATCCCGACCGCTCGTCGGTGGCCGCCGTCTTCCGCGGCATCGCCGCGCTGCTCGACGCCATCGGCACCGAGGGCTCCGACGACAGCCGGCGCGCCCTCACCACCGCCCTCAACGCCGCCTACGACCGCGTCATCCGCAGCCGCAGCCACTCCTCCGGCCGGATCCGGGAGCTGTCGGAGCTCGCCGGCGTCCTCAACGCCGCCGCGCCGCTCGTGGAGGGAGCGGTGGCCGCCGCGCGGGCCGGCGTCCCGGCCGACCCGGACGACGTCGCCGCCGTCCGGGCGCTGGCCGCGGCGCTCGAGCGGGACGACGAGCTGACCGACGAGCGCCCACCTCCGCTGGACGACGCCCCGCCCGCCCGGCGCGCGGTGCGGCACGGCGTCCGCCTGGTGTGGAACGTCGTCGGCGACCCCGAGGAGCGGGCCGGGGCGGCCGCCGAGCGCCCGGAGGTGGACCGGCGGACCCGGCTCCGCGAGCTGGTCGACCGCACGCTGGCGAGCAGCGAGAGCCGGGCGTTCGCCGTCCGGCTGGCGCTGTGCATGACCGTCGCCGAGATCGCCCGGCAGTACCTGCCGATCGAACGTCCCTACTGGGTCCTGCTGACCGTGGCGATCGTCCTGAAGCCCGACTTCGGGTCGGTCTTCACGCGCGCCGTCCAGCGCGGCGCCGGGACGCTGCTCGGCGTCCTCATCGGCTCGGCACTGCTCGCCGTCCTGCCGCGCGATGCCTGGGTCCTGGTGGCCATGTCCGCCTTCGCGGCCCTGCTCCCCTGGGCCCGGAACGCCAACTTCGGGCTGTTCTCCGTCTTCCAGACGCCGGTGATCATCCTGCTGCTTGACCTGGCCCTCCCCAGCGGCCCCGGCCTGGTCGGCGCACGGCTCACCGACACCCTGATCGGCTGCGCGATCGTGCTGGTCTTCGGCTACCTCCTCTGGCCGCAGACCTGGCGGGCGCCGCTGGACGAGGCACTCCGGGACGCCGCGCTCGCCCTCGACGCGTTCGTCGAGGCCGCGTTCACCGGCGGCCCCGCCGACCGCCGGCGCGCCCGGCGGCGCAACTACCGGGCGCTCACCGAGCTGCAGACCCAGCTCCAGCGCCGGCTGGCCGAGCCGCCACCGATCAGCAACCGGGCGGCCG
>DASQTE010000324.1:0-4836 GCA_035642035.1 Blastococcus sp. | reverse complement strand
CCGCCGCTACGTACGGCCGGGGAGGCCACGCAGGACGCGCTTGGCGCGCCCTGCTGCACGGGCCAGTCTGTCGTCGGTCCGCAGCGGCAGGTACGGGCGAGCGGCCTTGACGCGCAGTGTCGCCTGCGAGTTGCCACGGTAGATGCCGACCCGTGGGATGGCGAACTCCTGGGGTTGCTCGCGGCCCTCCGGCAGGGCGAACGCGTGCGTGTAGCCCGCCCGGGCGGCGGCCCGCCGGACGTGCGCCTTGTGCAGTCCCCGCGGATAGGCCAGCATCGTCACCGGCCGGCCGAGCAGGTCGCTGAGCAGCTCCCGGCTGTCCCGCAGGTCCGTGACGCACTCGTCCTCGGACAGCTGCGGGAGTCGCTGGTGCGCCCAGCTGTGGGACTGGAAGTCCACGCCGGCGTCCCGCATCTCCAGGATCTGGTCGGCCGTCAGCGTGGAGAGCGGCTTCGTGCCCGGCGTGTCGACCCAGTCGACCGGTTGCCCACCCGGCGTGAGCGTCTGCGCCACCACGAAGACGGTGGCCGGCAGCCGGGTCCGCGTGAGCACGGGCAAGACGTACTCGTGGAGCGCCGAGAAACCGTCGTCGAAGGTCAGCGCGGCTTCCCCGGGCGGCAGCCGGCCGGAGGCGTCGAGGCGCCCGAGCGCTGTCCCCAGCGGCAGGACGCGGCGCTTCCGCTGCAGCCACGCGGCCTGACGCTGGAAGTCGTCCGGCTCCACGGCCAGGGGAGATTCCCAGCCCGGCTCTACCGAGTGGTAGCAGAGGATCGTCACGCCGGCACCGGCCGCAGCTCGGCGTACAGCGCGGAAACCTTCGCCGCCGTGACGTCGCTGGAGAACAGCCGGGTGACGATGGCGCGACCCTCCCCGCCCATCCGGTGGCGAAGGTCCGCGTCCTTGAGCAGCGGTTCCAGGGCGTCGGCGAGCTTGTGCGGATCGCGCACCGGCACCACGAAGCCGCTCGTGCCGTCGGCCACAGCCCGCCCGACGTCGCCGACGTCGGAGGCCACCACCGGCAGTCCGGCCGCCATGGCCTCGAGGATGGAGAGGGGCATCGCCTCCCACCAGGAGGGCAGGCAGAAGATGTCGGCCTCGGCGAAGGCCGCCGGCATCTCGTGGGGCGCGCGGGTGCCGAGCAGCGTCACGCCGTCGTCCAGGGCGGCGCGCACCTGGGCCTCCGCGTCCGGTCCCTCGTCCGGGGTCCCGCCGAGGAGGCGCAACTCGTGCTGGACGCCCCGCTCGCGCAGCAACCGTGAGGCCGTCAGCAGATCCACCACACCCTTGCGCGGAGTGAGCAGCCCGACGAACAGGATCCGGGGCGTGCCGTGGTCGGCCCCCGTGGCCCGGGGGACGTCCACGGCCACGCCGTTGTCGATGAGGGTCACGCGCTCCGGCGGCAACACCTGCTGGAGCAGGTCGCGGCCGGCCGTCCACACCGCGACCACTCGGTGCGCGGGGCGCATCGCCCACCGCAGCAGTCCTCGACGCCACGGCTTGCTCAGCCAGCTCTGGATGCCACCGCCGTGGGCGTGCACGATCACGGTGCAGCCACGGACGCGACCGGCCCACGCCAGGAGGCCCGCGCGGAGGAGGGTGACCGCCGGGGCCAGCGCCGAATGGACGTGGACGATGTCCCGGTCACCGGCGTCCCGCCACACCGCGGCGGCGTCGCGGAGGGTGCGGCCCAGATTGCCGACCGTGGCCCGACCGCCCTGCGGCGTCCCCGTGTGGGCGAGATTGAGGAAACGGAGGTCGTGCTCGTCGGCGAGCCGGCTGCCGAGCAGGGTCTCCACGAAACTCGGGATGCCCCCCCGGTCCGGAGCGCCCTTGCCGACCAGCAACACCCTGCTCATGAGGCGGCATCTCCGGGGGGATCGGGGGGCGGCCCGAGATGGCCGCGGGCGTCGGAGGTTACCTCGCGGGCCGGGCGCACCAGAAGTCGTCGTGGTGGAGGGTCCCCGAAGCGGTGAAGATGGGGGACTCGGCGCGCTGAGCACGTCAGTTCAGCAGTTACCGTGGTGGCTCACCACCCGCTTCAACGGGTGCGGATCGGGGATGAACTGCGTGAGCGTGGACCGGCCATCAGGGGCGCGACGGTTGTTGTGGTGCCTGCGGCAGTACGCGTGGGTCGTGATCGTCTGCGTCCTGGCTCTCACCGCGGCGCCGCTGGTGCTCGCACCCGCCGCGCCCATGTACCAGGCCGACGCCCTGGTCGTCGCGCGCCAGCTCACGGTGGACCGGGCGGTGCTCCCGCAGATGGGCGAGGCGGTCTTCGGCAGCGGGGCCGTCGCGGCCAGCGTGGCGGCCGACGCCGGTGTCGCCGACCCCAGCGTCCTCGTCCCCGACCGACTGTCGGTGCTGGCGGGCGAGGACTCCATCGCGCTCGTGGTCCAAGCCCGCGATCCCGACCCGGGCATCGCGACCCGGATGGCCAACCTCGCTGCTGAAGCCTTCGTCGTCGAGCTGAACAGGCCGGGGGCCGGCGTGGGCGAGTTCGTCCTCCAGGCTCCGGCCGTCGTGCCCACCGAGCCCCTCGCGGAGCTGCCGGCGCAGCTCCGGGGAGCAGCGGGAGCGCTGGCCGGCCTGGTGCTGGGGCTGGGGCTGGTCGCGCTGATCGGGGCCGTCCGCAAGCCCGTGGTGACCTTCCAGGACGTCGAGTCAGCCGCCGGTGTCCCGCTCCTCGGGACCGTCCACCTGCCGAAGGGGATCCGCGGCAGCTATGCCGGGCCGCTCGGTGTCCCCGGCATCCCCCGTGTCGTGCGGTGGCTGTCGACCGTCCCGCCCGGGCGGCTGCTGCTGACCAGCGCACCGAGCAAGCTGAGCGCTTCCTCCGCAGACTGGGTCCGCCACCGCTTGTTCGTGATGGTCGGAGTCGCACTCTCCGCGGTCCGCCTGGTGCGGTTCGAGGGCCCCCGCCACCTGGTCGACACGATCGAGGAGCTGCGGGTCCACCGGAATTCGGACGACGCCAGGCATCCGGAGAGTGAGGGGGCTGCGGACATCACCCTGGTCGACGGCGGATCGCCGTTCGAGCTCGTCGATCCGGCGGCCACGAACGTGTCGGTCGTCGCCGTCGCTCCGCTCGGCGTGTCCCAGCGACTGCTGCGTGCCCTGGCCGCCGAGTACGTGGGCGGTGGCCTGCTGGGTGTGGTCCTGGTCGACGCCCGGCCCGGAGCGCAGCGGGCGGCCGCGCGGAGAGTCCGTGCCACGATGTCGCAACAGCGCCCGCAGGACGTCCGCAGCGGCGGCACGACCGCGCCCGAGCCGGCGCGGGAGCCGACACCGGAGCCGGAGCCGGCATGAGCGTCGTGCGCCGCTTGACGCTGTGGGGGGCGCTCGCCCTCGCCACGGTCACCCTGGTGATGGCCGGACACGTCGCGCCGGCCGCGGCGGAGCCCGCTGCGCCGGGCACCTATCGGGGACCCTCCTTCAGCACCGAGCTCAGCACCCCGCCCACCTTCCCGGAGAGCCAGAGCAAGCTCTGGTTCCACGCGGACGCGTGGTGGGCTCTGCTGCTGGAGCCGACCGGCCGCACGGTGCGCGTGTTCGAGCTGATGCCCGATCACACCTGGCGGCCCACCTCGGCGGTCGTGGAGACCGACGCGGGCCTCGTGGGGGACTCCCTGCGGGAAGGCGACACGGTGCACGTCGCGACCCGCCGTAGCGACGAGTCGCTGCAGTACGTACGCCTCACCTTCGACGCCGCGGCCCGCGACTACCGGGTCGACCCCGGTCGACTGGTGACGATCCGCGGCTCGATGGCTCCGCCATCGATCGCGAAGGACACGACGGGCAGGTTGTGGATCGCCTACCCCACCTACACGGCGATCATGGTCACCTCCAGTGGCGACGACGGCGTGACGTGGGCGCGGCCGACCCCCCTGGCCGCCACGGGGACGGGCCAGACGACGGAAGCGTCCGACCTGGTGGCCTACGACGACCGGATCGGCGTCCTCTGGTCGGACCAGCGCTCGGGCTCCTTCGAGTTCGCATCCCACCGCGACGGCGACGGTCCCGGCGTCTGGACCCGGGAGACGGCACTGATGGGACCGGCGGAGGCCGACGACCACATCAGCCTCATGCGGGTTCCCGGGGAGCCGTCGGACCGGCTGGTGGCTGCCGTGAAGACCTCACAGGGTGACGTCGGGGAAGCCGCTGTCCTGCCGCTGGTCGAGGTCCTCCTCCGGAGCCCGGAGGGGGTGTGGACGCGAGCTCCGTACGGAACCGTCGCCGACGACATGAACGACCCGGTGCTCGCGGTGGACGAGTCGACGCAGACGGTCCACGTCTTCGCGTCGCTGAACGGCAACATCATCGAGAAGCAAGCCCCGGTGGACGACCTCACCTTCGAGCCGGGGCCCGGCCGGCTGTTCGTCCTGGGTGTCAACGGCGGGCCCGACGACGACCGGGGTCTCGTCGACCCGACGGTGAGCAGCGAACCGGTCAACGCCGCCTCCGGCCTGGTGGTCCTGGCCAGTGACACGATCAGATCCACCTACCGCCATGCCGAGCTGCCGCTCGCAGCCACTCCTGTCGCCGACCCGGCCGACCAGGTGCCGCCGGACCCGCCGACCGAATTGCGGAGCAGCACCCTCTCCGGTGGCCGGGTCTCCCTCTCGTGGGCAGCGGCCTCGGACGGGGATCGATGGTGGCCGGCAGCCGACGGCGTGCCGGTGCAGGAGTACGTCGTCGTCCGCGACGGCACCGAGATCGCCACGGTCACGTCGACGTCGTTCATCGACGACGACGCCCGGACCGGGAACGCGGGCGGGCCGTCCTCCTCGACCTACGAGGTCCTCGCGGTCGACGTCTCCGGGAACCGCTCCGCTGCCG
>DASQTE010000323.1:0-7779 GCA_035642035.1 Blastococcus sp. | reverse complement strand
ACTGCTCAGTTTCGTCCGCGCGCAGACCGGCGAGACGCTCTGCACGACCACCGAGAAGTCGCCGCCGGAGACCGGCACGGCGACGCCCACCGGCAGCGCGGCGCGGTAGTCGGCGTCCCAGCCGGCCGCGCCGCTCGGCGTGCCGTCCAGCAGGACGGAGGTGTCGGGCAGGCCACCGGCGCGGCGCAGCAGGACGCCGGTCTGGAGGCCGAACCGGTTGGCCGAGGAAAGCCAGCCGTCCTGGCCTGTGGCCGTCCGGAACTCCAGCCAGTAGCCGACGCCGTCGGCGTCGGTCAGCTGCAGGGCGCGGGTCCCGGCGCGCCCCGACAGCGGCGACAGGGTCGCGGTGGTGGCACTCCCCCACGCCGCCAGGGTCTGCAGCTGGGAGGCGGGGAGCGCGCCGAGCAGCGCCGCCTGTGCCGCGTTCAGCGTGCCGGTCTGCGCCCCGGAGACGCCCATGACGTCGTAGTAGTCGCGGTAGGCCACGGTGCGGCAGGAGCCGTCCTCCACCGTGCCGTCGCACTGCTGCGCCGACGAGTGGCCGAGGCCGAAGTTGTGCCCGAACTCGTGCGCGATGACCGAGGTGGTGGTGTCGCGGACGTAGAGGCGGCCGCCGGACGACGGGGAGCGGCCCACCTCGGCCAGCGCGTAGGCGCAGTCGGAGTCGCGGCTGACGTAGAGCAGCAGGTGCTTGCCGGGGCCGGGCACGAACCGCACGCGCGCGGCGACCTCGTCCCACAGCAGACCGGGCTGGGCGCAGCCGACCGAGGCGGGGGCCCAGTCGTGCGTCGCGGCGACGTGCAGGTTGATCGCGCCGTCGGTCTGCGCCGACCAGAAGGGCGCCGCGCCGTCCTCGACCGCGGCGACGACCTTCGCGAGCGGGGTGCCGTCACCGGTGGGCACCGACCCGGCCGGCGCGACCATCGCCACGGTCACCTCGTTGGTCACCCGCGCCGGGGCGACGGCGGGGGTCGAGGTGACGGTGGCGTCGACGACCGGCAGCGGCTCGTCGTCGGAGGTGCCCGGACCGATGGTGACCTCGACGGTCGAGCCGGACGGCACGCCGTCGACGGCGTCGCTCTCGATGAGCACGGGGTCGCCCTCGGCCGGCTGGACCCAGCTGACCAGCCCGTCGGCCTCGTGGTCGTCCGTGTCGTGGCCGGCATCGCCGGGCTCCGCCTCCGCCCAGGCCTGCACCAGCTGCCCCTCGAGGGTCTGCCCCGCTACGCCGTCGGCGGACGCCACCGCGCCGGACAGCGCGACGGGGACGACGACGCCTGACACGACGGCCGCGGCCACCGCGAGGGAGCGCAGCAGCCGCCGCCGGGCGAAGGGGCGGGCGAGCAGGGAGGAAGCCATCCACCCCGTCATCGGCGGTGCCCGCGCGTGTCGGCACCGGATCCCGGATGTCCAGCGGAACGCTCGTCACATCCGGCTCAGTCGCCGCAGCGCCCCCGTGCGTCGCAGCGTGCGCCGTCAGGCGAGGTGGTCGCCGCCCATCAGCCGGCGGCCGGCCTCGGTGATCGAGCCGGAGAGCGACGGGTAGATCGCGAAGGTCTGCGCCAGGTCGGCCGCCGTGAGGCCCTTGGTCACCGCGAGAGCGATCGGCAGGATGAGCTCCGACGCCCCCGGCGCCACCACGACACCGCCGACCACGACGTCGGTGGAGCGCCGGGCGAACAGCTTGACGAAGCCGTCGTGCAGGTCGCCCATCTTGGCCCGGGCGTTGGTCGCCAGCGGCAGCCGCACGACCTCGACGTCGGCCCCCTCGGTCAGCGACTTCTCCTGGATGCCGACCGTGGCGATCTCCGGGTGCGTGAAGACGTTGGCCGCCACCGTCTTGAGCCGGATCGGCGCCACCGCCTCGCCGAGCGCGTGCCACATCGCGATGCGGCCCTGCATGGCGGCGACGGAGGCGAGCTGGAAGACGCCGGTGACGTCGCCCGCGGCGTAGACGCCGGGGACCGACGTCCGGGACACGCGGTCGACGACGATGTGCCCCGCCCCGGTCACCTCGACCCCGCACTGCTCCAGGTTCAGCCCGGAGGTGTTGGGGACCGTGCCGACCGTCATCAGCGCGTGCGAGCCCTCGACGGTGCGGCCGTCGGTGAGCTCGACCAGCACGCCCTTCTCGGTGCGCTTCACCGCGGCCGCACGGCCGCGCTCGGCGATCTTGCCGCCCCGGGACTGGAAGACCTTCTCGACGACCGCTGCGGCGTCCGAGTCCTCACCCGGCAGCACCTGGTCGCGGGAGGAGACCAGGGTGACCGGCACCCCGGCCTCCAGGTAGCCGGAGGCGAACTCGGCACCGGTGACGCCGGAGCCGACGACGACGAGGTGCTCGGGCATGTCGTCGAGGTCGTAGACGTCGCGCCAGTCGAGGATCCGCTCGCCGTCGGGCTCGGCGCCGGGCAGCACCCGGGGGTCGGCGCCGGTGGCGATGAGGACGACGTCGCTCTCCAGCTCCTCCGCCACCGCGCCGTCGGCGTCCACGACCTGCACCTTGTGCGCCGCCAGCCCCCGGATCTCGTCGGAGAGCCGGCCCTGGCCCGACACGATCCGCACGCCCTCGGCGGACAGCCGCGCGTGGATGTCGGCCGACTGCGCCATCGCCAGGCCCTTGACCCGGTGGTTGACCGAGGCGACGTCGAGGCTGACGGTCGCCAGCTCCGCGCCCTGCAGGCCGAGGACGGCGGAGTCGCGCACCGACGTCATGGCCCCGGCGGCGGCGATCAGGGTCTTGGACGGGACGCAGTCGGTGAGCACGCTGGCACCACCGATGCCGTCGCGCTCGATCACGGTGACCTCGGCACCGAGCTGCGCGGCGACGAGCGCGGCCTCGTAGCCGGCCGGTCCGCCGCCGATGATGACGATGCGGGTCATGGGTCCTTCCCCGGTGCTGGAGCGATGGTTCGCGGTCATTCTCCCCGGTGGCGCCCCGGGGCGCTGTGACCGGCGTCGTCCGGCCCGGCGCGACCGGTCGTTAGGGTCGGACGGATGGGCCTCTACGCCGCCTACGGGTCGAACATGGATCCCGCGCAGATGCTGCGCCGCTGCCCGTCCTCGCCGCACGCCGGCACCGGGTGGATCCGCGGCTGGCGGCTGACGTTCGGCGCCGAGGATTTCGGCTGGGAGGGTTCCCTGGCGACCCTGGTGCCCGCGGAGGACGAGCACGAGGCACTGCACCCGGGGGTGTTCGTGGCGCTCTACGACCTCACCGAGACCGACGAACGGGCGCTGGACGCCTGGGAGGGCGCCGACCTCGGGCTGTACCGGAAGCTCCACCTGCGGGTGCACACGCTCGGTGGCGACGCCGTGGCCTACGTCTACGTGCTGGACGCGTTCGAGGGCGGCCTGCCGGCGGCCCGCTACCTGGGTGCGCTCGCGGATGCCGCCGAGGCGGCCGGCGCCCCCGAGGACTACGTGCGCGACCTCCGCACGAGGGAGTGCCGCTCCAGTGGCCTCTGACCCGCGGGGCCTGCGGCCCGCCCGCATCGTGCTCACCTTCGGCACCTTCGACGTGTTCCACGTCGGCCACCTCGCGATCCTGGAACGCGCCGCGGCTCTCGGCGACCGGCTGGTCGTGGGCGTCTCCTCCGACGAGCTGAACGTGGCCAAGAAGGGCCGGCCCTGCGTCTACGACCTCGCCTCCCGGACGGCGATCCTGCGCGCCCTCCGGGTCGTCGACGAGGTGTTCACCGAGGAGTCCCTCGAGCTGAAGCGGCACTACCTCGAGAAGTACTCGGCCGACGTGCTCGTCATGGGCCACGACTGGACCGGCCGGTTCGACCACCTCGCCGACATCTGCGAGGTCGTCTACCTGCCCCGGACCCCGTCGATCTCCACGACGGCGACCATCGAGCGCATCCAGCTGCTGCCCCCCGCCGCCTCAGGCTGAGGCCGTCTCCCGGTGCGCCGCGTGCCCGGCGACGGAGCCGTCGGGCACCCGCGCGACGGGCAGGGGCGGGACGGCCCGCGACGACGGGACCGCGGCGTCGTGACGTGACCGGGGCGTCCGCGCCCCGTTCCGCGCGAGGTCCCGTTCGACCGCGCGGCGCAGCCGGCCACCCACCGGCCGCTCGACGAACCGGTGCACCAGGTAGGCCGCCGCGAGGACGACCACGAGCACCAGGCCGACCGTGACGTACGCGGGGAGCACGGGTGCGACGCGGTGGATGAGCACCCAGCCGGGCACCTGGTGGACGAGGTAGAGCGGGTAGGTGAGCGCACCGAGGAATGTCAGCCAGCGCCAGTCCAGCCGGTCCAGCCTCGTGAGGGTCGCCAGGCCGATCGCGAGGATCGACAGCGTGAGCAGCACGGCGGTCCCTCGGAAGGAGATCCCGGAGCCGGCCACGCCGAGGGTCCACGGGACGAAGTACGACGAGCACGTGTACAGCGCGAAGCAGTAGTTGAGCGCCAGCAGCAGGCCGGTGCTCACGCTCCAGCCCTCGCGGTGGACCAGGTACAGCAGGATGCCGATGCAGAAGAAGGGCGCGTACACCGGCTCGAGCGCCGCCACGAGGAGCGGGGAGCCGGCCTGCGCTGCCAGCGCGCCCGCCACCGGCCAGACCAGGCACAGCGCGAGCAGCCGCCCCTGGGTGATGCCGGCCATCGCGAGCAGGGCGAGCAGGACGTAGAACTTCAGCTCCACCCACAGGGTCCAGAAGACCCCGTCGACGTGCGGGACGCCGAACGCCGACTGGAACATGGTGAGGTTCATCGCCACACCGGAGGGCCCCAGCGAGCCCCATCGGTCGATGAGCCCCTGGTTGAGGAACAGGACGGCCGCGGTGAGCAGCACCGCGGCCCAGTAGGCGGGGTAGAGCCGGCCGACGCGGGACGCGACGAACGAGTGCACCGGCCGTCCCCAGGCGCTCATGAGGACGACGAAGCCGCTGATCATGAAGAACAGGTAGGGGCCGAAGCCGCCGTAGACGGTGATCCGGCTGAGGAACGGGAACACCTCGCGGACGCCCTCGGGCCACGCGATGCTGTCGCGCCCGGTGAAGTGGAAGAGCACGACGGCCACGGCGGCGACGAACCGGAGGCCGTCCAGGACGCGCAGGCGGCCCGTCGCCGGCAGCGCGTCGTCGAGCGCACGTGTTCTCCCCATGACCCGGTCGACGCTATGAGACGGACCGTCCTGTCCCATGCACGCGGGAGCGCGGCGCGGAACGGCTGGGGAACCGGGTCCGGAGGGTGTCCGTGGGGCGGACGGGATCAGCCGGGGAGCTGCGCCGCGGCCACCGGGGCGGACAGGAAGGTGTCCAGGATCTGCTGGGCAGCCAGCGCGGGGGTCAGCTCGCCGGCCAGTACCGCCTTCTCGAGGTCGGGCACCGCCGACCGCACGCCGGGGTGGGCCCGCAGCTGGTGCTCCAGGGAGTCGCGGACCAGCTGCCAGGTCCAGCGCACCTGCTGCGTGCGCCGCCGCTCGTCGAACCTCCCGGACGCCTTCATCCGGTCCTGGTGCTCGACCAGCTTCCCCCACACCGTGTCGAGCCCCTCGCCGGTCAGCCCGGCGCAGGTGAGCACCGGGACGTCCCACGTCTCGTCGTGCCCGCGCAGCATCCGGATCGCCCCGGCCAGCTCGCGGGCCGCCTTGCGCGCGTCGCCCGCGGCCGGTCCGTCGGCCTTGTTGACGGCAATGACGTCGGCGATCTCGAGGATGCCGCGCTTGATGCCCTGCAGCTGGTCGCCGGTGCGGGCGAGGGTGAGGAAGAGGAAGGAGTCGACCATCTCGGCGACGGCGATCTCGGACTGCCCGACGCCGACGGTCTCCACGAGGACGACGTCGTAACCGGCCGCCTCGACCACCACCATCGACTCGCGGGTGGCCTGCGCGACGCCACCGAGGGTGCCCGACGTCGGCGAGGGCCGGATGAAGGCGTGCGGGTCCACCGCGAGCCGCGCCATCCGTGTCTTGTCGCCGAGGATGGAGCCGCCGGACCGGGCCGACGAGGGGTCGACGGCCAGCACGGCCACCCTCGCGCCGGTCGCGGTCAGGTCGACGCCGAGCTGGTCGATGAACGTCGACTTGCCGACACCGGGGACGCCGCTGATGCCGACGCGGCGCGCTCCCCCGGCGTGCGGCAGCAGCTCGACCAGCAGCTCCTGCGCCCGCTCCCGGTGGTCACCGCGGCGGGACTCGACCAGCGTGATGGCGCGCGCCATCGTGCGCCGGTCCCCCGCGAGGACCCCCTCGACCAGGGCAGGGACGTCGACAGCCCCCATCAGTGACCGAGACGTCCGGACAGCGCGCGCAGCAGGTCCTGCGCCGCCTCCGCGATGACCGTGCCCGGGAGGAAGACGGCCGCGGCGCCCATCTCCTTCAGGGTCGGGACGTCATCGGGCGGGATGACGCCGCCGACGACGATCATCACGTCGTCGGCCCCGAGGTCGGCGAGCGCCTTCCGCAGCGCCGGCACCAGCGTGAGGTGGCCGGCCGCCAGCGACGAGACGCCGACGACGTGCACGTCGGCCTCGACCGCCTGCCGGGCGACCTCCTCCGGCGTCTGGAACAGCGGGCCGACGTCGACGTCGAAGCCGAGGTCGGCGAACGCCGTGGCGATGACCTTCTGGCCGCGGTCGTGGCCGTCCTGGCCCATCTTCGCCACGAGGATGCGGGGACGGCGCCCCTCGGCCTCCTCGAACGCCTCGGCCATGCGGCGGGTCTCGTCCAAGGGCCCGTTGGCTCCTGCCTCGTCGCGGTACACACCGGAGATGGTGCGCACCTGGCCGGCGTGCCGCCCGTAGACCTCCTCCAGCGCGTCGGAGATCTCGCCGACGGTGGCCTTGGCGTGGGCGGCGTCGACGGCGAGCTTGAGCAGGTTGCTGTCCAGGCCGCTCCCCCGCCGTCCCTCGGCCGCGGCGCGCGCCGCGTCGGTGAGCCGGCGCAGGCACTCCTGCACGGCACCGGCGTCGCGGGACGCCCGGAGCTCGGAGAGCTTGGCCTTCTGCTGGGCGAGCACGTCGGCGTTGTCGACGCGCAGCACCTCGATGGCCTCGTCGGCGTCGACCCGGTACTTGTTCACGCCGATGACCGGCTGCCGGCCCGAGTCGATGCGGGCCTGGGTACGGGCCGCGGCCTCCTCGATGCGCAGCTTCGGGATGCCGTCGTCGATGGCCTGCGCCATGCCGCCGTGCTCGGTGACCTCCTGGATGTGCGCCCACGCCCGGCGAGCCAGGTCGTAGGTCAGCTTCTCGACGTACGCCGAGCCGCCCCACGGGTCGATGACCCGCGTCGTGCCCGACTCCTGCTGCAGCAGCAGCTGGGTGTTGCGGGCGATCCGGGCGGAGAAGTCGGTGGGCAGCGCCAGCGCCTCGTCGAGGGCGTTGGTGTGCAGCGACTGGGTGTGCCCCTGGGTGGCGGCCATGGCCTCCAGGCAGGTGCGGACGACGTTGTTGTAGACGTCCTGGGCGGTCAGCGACCAGCCCGAGGTCTGCGAGTGGGTGCGCAGCGACAGCGACTTGGGGTTCGTCGCGCCGGCCTCCTTCACGAGCTTCGCCCACAGCAGCCGCCCGGCGCGGAGCTTCGCGACCTCCATGAAGAAGTTCATGCCGATGGCCCAGAAGAAGGACAGCCGCGGCGCGAACGCGTCGACGTCCATCCCGGCGTCCTTGCCGGCCTTCAGGTACTCGACGCCGTCGGCCAGCGTGTACGCCAGCTCCAGGTCGGCCGTCGCCCCGGCCTCCTGGATGTGGTAGCCGGAGATCGAGATCGAGTTGAAGCGCGGCATCTCCTGCGAGGTGAACGCGAAGATGTCGCTGATGATCTGCATC
>DASQTE010000322.1:0-6830 GCA_035642035.1 Blastococcus sp. | reverse complement strand
ACGCTGATGGTCGAGCCGACCGAGAGCGAGGACAAGGCCGAGCTCGACCGCTTCGTCGAGGCGATGGTGACCATCCGGGCCGAGATCGAGAAGGTCGCGACCGGCGAGTACGACGCCACCGACAACCCGCTGCGGAACGCGCCGCACACCCTCGAGATGCTGGCGGGGGAGTGGGGCCGGCCGTACCCGCGGACGGAGGCGGTCTACCCGGTGCGCAGCCTGCAGGGTCGCAGCTACCTCAGTCCGGTGCGGCGCATCGACCAGGCCTACGGCGACCGCAACCTGGTGTGCTCCTGCCCGCCGCCGGAGGCGTTCGAGGAGCACGACTTCGGGGCGCAGGCGCCGTCGGAGAACGGCGCGGTGCCCGGCCGTGGTGACGGGCACCCGGACGACCTGGGCACGACGGCCGACGTGGTGGGTGCCCAGGCGTAGCCGCGCTGTCGGCACCCGGTGGCAGGGTGCGGGCCATGGATGCGAAGGCCGCACTGCGGCGTGACCTGCAGGCCGGGCGCGATGCGCTGCTCTGGAAGCTCGAGGGGCTGTCGGAGTACGACGTCCGACGGCCGATGACACCGACCGGCACCAACCTGCTCGGGCTGGTCAAGCACCTGGCATTCGTGGAGCAGGGCTACTTCGGCGGGGTGTTCGGCCGACCCGTGCCCGAGGTCCAGGCCTGGATCGACGACGACGGCAGCGACCCGAACTGGGACCTCTGGGCCACCGCCGAGGAGTCCCGCGAGCAGATCGTCGAGGGGTACCGGCGTGCCTGGGCGCACGCCGACACGACGATCGGGTCTCTGCCGCTCGACGCTGCCGGGCAGGTCCCGTGGTGGCGGCCCGAGCGGCGCGACGTGACGCTGCACCAGATCCTCGTGCACGTCGTCGCCGAGACGCACCGGCACGCGGGTCACGCCGACATCGTGCGGGAGCTCATCGACGGGGCGGCCGGCGTCCGCGCGGGCAACGACAACCTGCCCGACGTCGGCCCGGGCTGGTGGGCCGGCTACCGCGAGCGGCTGGAGCGGGCCGCGCGACAGGCCTCGGCCTGAGCCGTCAGGCCTGGACGAGCTCCGGGGCCAGCCAGACGTGGTGGTCGGGGACGGCCTGGCCGTCGGGGAGCAGCTCGCCGTCGTCGTCGAAGAGGACGACGCCGTTGCACAAGAGGCTCCAGCCCTGCTCGGGGTGGCTGCTGACCACGGAGGCCAGGTCGCGGGCCTCGCTGGTGGCGTCAGGGCAGGGCGTTACGTGGTGGCACATGGCGGTTCCTCTGCGATCGGTGTCCAGGACGGGCAGCGAGTGACGTACCGTGCTCGTCTGATCACTGGATTCGGCAAGTGTGCGCGCCTGCTGAAGCGCCCAGGAGTGACCTGGCTCACCAGATCCCCCCAAGGAGTCGGCAGGTCCTGCCATGGTGTTTCCCGCCTGCGGGCGAATGCGCTGGTCGGGCGGCGTGTCCGGGGGAGCGGCTCAGAGCTTGCGGAGCAGCACCCGGCGCACGGAGTGGTCGGCGGCCTTCTGGAGGACCAGCCGGGCACGGGACCGGGTCGGGGCGATGTTGCTGCGCAGGTTCGGCCCGTTGACCGCCGCCCAGATGCCCAGCGCGGTCTCGCGGGCCTGCTCGTCGGTCAGGTCGGCGAACCGGTGGAAGTACGCCGTGGTGTCGCGGAACGCCGTCCGCCGCAGCGCCAGGAAGCGCTCCACGTACCACTGCTGGATGTCGCCCTCCGCCGCGTCGACGTAGACGGAGAAGTCGAAGAAGTCGGAGAGGAACACCTCCGGCGCCGTCCCGTCGCCGCGCCCGCCGGCCTGCAGGACGTTGAGCCCCTCCAGCACGAGGATGTCCGGCCGGTCCACGCTCTGGCGGGCGCCGGGGACGATGTCGTAGGACTGGTGGTCGTAGACCGGCGCGGACACCTCCGTGCGGCCTGACTTCACATCGGCGAGGAACCGGACGAGGGCCCGGCGGTCGTAGCTGTCCGGGAAGCCCTTGCGGCCGAGCAGACCGCGCGCCTCGAGCACCGCGTTGGGCAGCAGGAAGCCGTCGGTCGTCACCAGGTCGACGCGCGGGGCGCCCGGGGCCGATGCCAGCAGCCGCTGCAGCAGCCGGGCCGTGGTGCTCTTGCCGACGGCGACGCTGCCGGCGACGGCGATCACGAACGGCACCTTGGCCGTGCTGTTGCCCAGGAACTCGCTCTGCGCCGCCCACAGCCGCCGGCTGGCGGCGACGTGCAGCTCCAGAAGCTCCGCCAGCGGCAGGTAGACCGTCGCCACCTCGTCGAGGTCGATCCGGTCGCCGAGGGTCGCGAGCTCGCGGAGCTCGGCCTCGTCGAGCGGGTGACGCGAGCCGGCGGCCAGGGCTCGCCATGACGCGCGGTCGAACACCGCGTAGGGCGAGATGGAGCTGCGCGTACCGGACGTCACGGGCCCATCGTGCCGTCCGGGCAGGGGGATCCGTTCGGCCGGGTCACCCGGCCGGGTGGGGCAGGGGTGCCGGACGGCCGGCGAGGCGGACGCCGACGCGGGGGCGCGTCTAGGGTCGGCGTGTGCCGACCCGCCCGGGGCTGCTCGAGTGCATCGAGCGCTACTTCGCCGCCGCTCCGCTGCCGGACGCGCGGATCCACCGCCGCGGCGCCCTGGACGTGCCGATCGGCGACCCGACCTGGCCCTACCCGGCCCGGCCCCGCGCCGGCGACGGGCCGGTCACGGTCGAGGACGTCCGGGCCGCCGTCGAACTGCAGGAGGAGTCGGGGCTGCCCGCCGCCCTGGAGTGGGTCCCGGAGTGCGCCCCGGGGACGGCGGCAGCGGCCCGGGCCGCCGGCCTGACCGTCGAGGAGCTCCCGCTGCTCGTCGCCGTCGACCCGGTCGAGCTGTTGCTCCCGGCCGGCGTCCGGCTGTACGTCGTGGGTGCCGAGGACCCCGAGCTGCCCCGCTACCAGCTGGTCGCCGCCACGGCGTTCGCCCACCCCGGCGGGGCCTCCGACGCCGGGAACGTCCCCCTCGACACCTCCGACGAGGCGCGGACGCGCACCGAGGTCCTGCGCGAGCGCATAGCGTCGGGGCGCACGGTCCTGATGGTGGCCGTCGAGAACAGCGAGCCGGTCGCCGTCGGCTCGCACCAGCCGGTCGACATCGACGGCACCGAGGTCAGCGAGGTCGTGGGTGTCGCCACCCTGCCGCGGCTGCGCGGCCGCGGGCTCGGCGCGGGGGTGACGTCGGCGCTGGTCGCCCACGCCACCGAGACGGCGGACATGGTCTTCCTCGCCGCCGGGGACGACGACGTCGCCCGGGTGTACGAGCGGGTCGGGTTCGCCCGCCTGGCGACGTCCGCGGTGGCCGACCGACGTCCCGTCTGCTGACCGGTCAGGACGCCGGCGGCGGCGGCAGCGCGGCGGCGGCCGCGCTCAGGGCGGCCCTCGCCTCGTCGTAGCCGACGGCGCGGGGCACCTCGCTGAGCAGCACGACGACCCGCCCGCCGAGCACGCCCACCGAGTGCAGGTGCCGGTTGCCGCCGACGCAGCACATCCACCCCTGCTTCACGCCCGTCTCCGGCGGCGCGGTCCCGAAGACGCCGAAGCGCTGGTCGAAGCCGTCGGCGGCCAGCGGGGTCGCGGCCTGCATCCACCCGATGATCGCCGCCGCGTCGTCCGGGTGCGCGACCGTGGGCAGGAGGGCGAGGAAGCGGGCGAGGTCCCGGGCGGTCGTCGTCGTCTCGCCCCACTGGCCCGGCCGGGCCGGAGGAGCGGTGCCGGCCAGCCCGTACCGGCGGGCGACGTCGGCGACCATCTGGCCGCCGCCGTACCGGACCCACAGCGTCGACGCGGCCGGGTCGTCACTGCTGCGGATCATCTCCTGGAGCAGCGCCGGATCGTCGGGTCGCAGGGCGAGGACGCCGGCGCGGGCACGCTGCAGGACGCTCTCCGCCACGAAGAGCTTGACCATCGACGCGGTCGGGAACGGCCGGTCGGCCTCCGCGTTGCCCGCGGCGGCGGCGGCCGTGCGGGCGGTCCGGGCCTCCGCCGCAGGGATCGACAGACCCGCCGCCGGCACGTGCTGGCGGGCCACCACGACGGCGAGCGTGCCGATGGGGGGATAGGCCGCGACCACGGCCGGGATCAGCTCGGCAGCCGGTGGTCCGCCCGCGGCCGCCCGCCGGTCGGGCGCGATCAGCCCCACGCCGAGGAGCAGCGCGAGCAGGGTCAGCAGCAGGAGGACCCGCCGCAGGCCGCACGACGCCCGGCGGACCGGGGAAGGGAGGGCCGGGCCCATGGCGTCATCGTCCCCCCGGCACGTGACGGTGCTTCGACTTTCATGCAATGCACCGCGCGCCCGTCATGAGCCGTAGGGCTCCGGTGACGCTCAGTCCTCCTCAGTCCTCCTCATAGGTGACCACCATCGTCGCGCGGGCGAGCGTGTGGAAGAAGAGGTTGAAGCCGAGCACGGCCGGCGTGGTGTCCGCGGTGACGTCGAGGGTGTCGGTGTCGACGGCGTGCACGACGACGAAGTAGCGGTGCGGGCCGTGCCCCGACGGGGGAGCGGCGCCGACGTAGCCGGCGAACCCGCCGTCGTTGCGCAGCTGGATCGCGCCCTCGGGCAGCTGCGGGGCGTCCTTGTCACCGGCCCCGGCGGGGAGCTCCGTGACCGACGCCGGGATGTTCGCCACCGCCCAGTGCCAGAAGCCGCTGGCCGTGGGCGCGTCGGGGTCGTAGACCGTCACGGCGAAGCTCTTGGTGCCCTCGGGGAACCCGGACCAGCTCAGCTGCGGCGACCGGTCCTCGCCGCCGGCTCCCATCACACCGCTCACGTGCGGCATCGGCAGCGTCTCGCCGTCGGAGCAGTCGGTGCTGGTCACCGTGAAGCTCGGGACCCGGGGCAGGTGCTCGTAGGGGTCGTAGGTCAGCGGCCGGTCGGCCATCGCGGGGCTCTCCTCGTCTCGGGCGGGCTCGGGTCGGGGACCGCGCGCGGCCCCCGTGGCGACCCTAGGCACGCACGGCCCCGGGCGCCCTTCGGCGGAGGTGGGCGAACCGTTGCACGACTGCAGCCGTCCCGACACGTGGGCGGGGCCTCCCGCCGGTAGCGTCGCGCGCGTGCCAGCCCCCGGACCCCTCGGCCTGCCGGACTCCGTCCGCGCCTGCCTCTTCGACCTCGACGGCGTGCTGACCCGCACGGCGACCGTGCACTTCGCGGCCTGGAAACGCACCTTCGACGAGTACCTGCAGCGGTTCCACCCCGGGCAGCCCGAGTTCGTCCAGCTCGACTACAACCGCTACGTCGACGGCAAGCACCGGGCGGACGGGGTGCGCGGCTTCCTCGCCAGCCGGGGGATCACCCTTCCCGAGGGCAGCGCCGGGGATCCGCCCGAGGCGGCGACGGTCCAGGCGATCGCGACGCGGAAGAACGACATGGTGCTCCGCGAGCTCGACGAGCACGGGGTGGAGGTCTACGACGGGTCGGTGCGCTACCTGCGCGCGGTGAAGGACGCCGGCCTGGCCACCGCCGTCGTCACGGCGTCGGCCAACGGCGAGAAGGTCATCGCCGCCGGGGGGTTCGCCGACCTGATCGACGTCCGCGTCGACGGGCTGGTGGCCGCCCGGGACGCGCTCCGCGGCAAGCCCGAGCCGGACACCTTCCTCGCGGGCGCCCGGCTGCTCGGCGTGGAGCCCGCCGCGGCGGTCGTCTACGAGGACGCGATCTCCGGGGTGGAGGCCGGCCGGGCCGGACACTTCGGCTACGTCGTCGGGGTCGACCGCGTCGGGCAGGCCGAGGCCCTGCGATCTGCCGGTGCCGACGTCGTCGTGACCGATCTGGATCAGCTCATGGGGGAGAAGGCATGACGGAAGGCCGGGCGACGTTCCCGATCGAGCCGTGGTCGCTGACCGAGGTCGGGCTCGACCACGCCTCGCTGGCCGTGCACGAGTCGGTGTTCGCCCTCACCAACGGGCACATCGGCATGCGCGGGTCGTTCGAGGAGGGCGAGCCGGTGGTCGTCCCCGGCACGTACCTCAACGGCTTCTTCGAGGAGCGGCCGCTGCCCTACGCCGAGGCGGGCTACGGCTTCCCCGAGCAGGGCCAGACGATGGTCAACGTCACCGACGGAAAGCTCATCCGGCTGCTGGTGAAGGACTCGCCGCTCGACCTCGACTACGGCGAGATCATCGACCACACCCGCACGCTCGACCTCCGGGCCGGCGTTCTCCGCCGGACCACCGAGTGGCGGTCGCCGGGCGGCCGCACCGTCCGTGTCACCAGCACGCGGCTGGTGTCGCTGGCGCGCCGCTCGATCGCCGCCATCGAGTACAAGGTGGAGGTCACCGACGAACTCGGCGACCTGTACGTCGCCCTGCAGTCGGACCTGCTGGCCAACGAGACGGTGCCGACCGACGACGACGACCCGCGGGCGGCGGCGCTGCTGGCCAAGCCCCTGCAGTCGGAGCTCGCGGTCGGCCGCGGACGGCGGGCGGTGCTGGTGCACCAGACCAAGCGCAGCAGGCTGCGGATGGCGGCCGGCATGGACCACGTCATCGAGATCCCCGACACCAGCACCGAGGACATCGAGGCCTCCGGCGACCTCGCGCGGTACACGCTCGCGGCGCGGATCCCGCAGGGCGGCAGCCTGAAGCTGGTCAAGTTCCTGGCGTACGGCTGGTCGTCGCGGCGGTCCAGCCCCGCCCTGCGCGACCAGGTCGAGGCCGCGCTGGCCACCGCCAAGCTGGCTGGCTGGGACCGCCTGGCGCGCGAGCAGCGCGAGGTCCTCGACCAGCACTGGGACGAGGCCGACGTCGAGATCGAGGGCGACGACCCCCGCGCCGCGGCGGCGCTGCGCCGGCCGCTGG
>DASQTE010000321.1:0-4383 GCA_035642035.1 Blastococcus sp. | reverse complement strand
CCCGCCGCTGCGCCGGGTGCCCCTTGCGGGCCTCCGCGGGCGGCGTCGGACCCTTGCCCTCCAGTCCCCGGCGGCGCTGCCCGCCGGAGCCGACGACCGCGCCCGGGCCAAGGCGGAGGAGACGCCGGAGCTGCTGCTGGGGCGCAACCCGGTCGTGGAGGCGCTGCGCGCGCAGATCCCGGCGACCGCCCTGTACGTGGTCACCGGCGACACCGGGCGCACCTCCGACGAGCGGATCACCGAGGCGCTGGCGCTGGCCGCCGACCGCGGTCTGCCGCTGCTCGAGGTGGGCAAGGCCGAGTTCGACCGCATGTCGCAGGGCGCGCTGCACCAGGGCATCGGCCTGCAGGTCCCGCCGTACGAGTACGCGCACCCCGAGGACCTGCTCGACCTCGCCCGCGACTCCGGCCGCGACCCCCTGGTCGTCGCGCTCGACGGCGTCACCGACCCGCGCAACCTCGGCGCCGTCGTCCGGTCCGCGGCGGCCTTCGACGCGCACGGCGTCGTCGTCCCCCAGCGTCGGGCGGTCGGCATGACCGCGTCGGCCTGGCGGACCAGCGCCGGCGCCGCGGCGCGGATCCCGGTGGCGAGGGCGGTCAACCTCGCCCGCGCCCTCGGCACCTACCAGGAGGAGGGCCTGCAGACCGTGGGCCTGGCCGGCGACGGCGACGTCGACCTGCACGAGTACGACGGCTTCGCCGACCCGGTGTGCCTCGTCGTCGGCGCGGAGGGGACCGGGCTGTCCCGGCTGGTGCGCGAGCGCTGTGACGTCGTCGTCCGCATCCCGATCGACCGCGACACCGAGTCGCTCAACGTGAGCGTCGCCGCGGGCATCGCCCTGTACGCAGCGGCCATGGCACGGCGCTCATCCTGACCGCGCCGCGGCCAGGTGCCGTGTCCCGCTGAGCTGAGCCGCTGCGTCGCCCCTACGCGGAGCCCTCCGGGCCCCACTCGGCGCGACACCCGAGGCTGCGTCTACCCCAGCAGCTGGGCCACCGTGTAGATCACCAGGCCGGCGAGGCCGCCGACGACGGTGCCGTTGACCCGGATCCACTGCAGGTCCTTCCCGACCTGCAGCTCGATCCGGCGGCTGGTCTCCTCGGTGTCCCAGCGGGCCACGGTGCTGCTGACCAGCTCCGCCAGGTCGCCGGAGAAGCGCTCGACGAGGTACCCCGCGATCCGGTGGGTGTGCCGCTGCACGAGCTCGCGCACCGTGGGGTCGGTCTGCAGCAACCGGGCGCCGTCGCCGATCAGCTCGGCCACCCGGGACCGCAGCTCCGAGTCGGGGTCCGCGGCCGCCGCGAGGACGGCGTTCTTCGCGTTGGTCCACAGCGAGCCCGACCACGTGCGGACCGCCGGGTGCTCCAGCAGCTCCTTCTTGAGGTCCTCGACGCGGGCGGCGGTGTCCGGATCGGTGCGGAGGGCGTGCACGTAGGCGCGCAGGCGGGCGTCGTAGGAGCGGCGCAGCTCGTGCCGCGGGTCGGCGCCGACCTCCTCGAGGAAACCCTGCAGGCCGGTGAAGACCCTGTCGAACACCCGGTCGTCGACCCAGTCGGGCACCCAGGCGGGGGAGGCGTCGCCGAGCTGGGCCCGGAACACCAGCCGGTTCTCCTCGAGGAAGCGCGCCAGCAGGCGGAGGGCGGCCGACAGCACCTCCTGGTGGCGGTCGCCCTCGACCACGAGCTCCAGGATCCGGGCCAGCACCGGGGCCGCCGGCGTCTCGTGGGCCTTCCGGTCGACGATCCCGGCGACGGCGGGCTCGAGGTCCTCGTCCCGCAGGAGCGAGGTCAGCGCGGTGAGCACGACCGACGCGTCGCCGGCCAGGCGCTCCGCGCGGCCCGGTGCGGCGAGGAAGGTGCCCAGGCGGCCCGGGACGTCGACCGTGGTGAGCTTCTCCTCGACGACCGCGCGGGTCAGGAAGTTCTCCTGGACGAAGGTGCCCAGGCTCTCGCCGATCTGGTCCTTCTTGCGCGGGATGATCGCCGTGTGCGGGATCGGCAGCCGCAGCGGGTGCCGGAACAGCGCGGTGACGGCGAACCAGTCGGCCAGCGCGCCGACCATCGAGGCCTCGGCGGTGGCGCGGACGTAGCCCACCCACGCGCCGGCTTCCTCGCCCAGCAGGACGCAGGCGAGGAAGACGGCGGCGGCGGCGAGGAAGAGCCCGGTCGCCAGCCGCTTCATGCGGGCGAGGTCGCGGGCCCGCTCCGGATCGTCCAGCGAGCTGGCGAGGGGGGCGGTCAGGGAAGCCGGCACCTTGAGAAGCCTAGAGAAGGGACCCCCATGCCCCCCCACCGCTCGCAGGCTCGCGGCGGGGCCCCTGCATGGGGGCCGCGATCTCAGCTGGTGGAGCCGAGGGTGACCTCCGCCGTCTGCGTCTGCTCCCCGCGCCGGACGGTGAGGTCGACCGCCTCGCCCGGGGCCTGGCTCCGGACCGCCGCGGTGAGCTCGGTGGAGGTGGTCACCTGCCGGTCGCCGACGGCGGTGATGACGTCGCCCACCTCCAGGCCGGCGTCGGCAGCGGCGCTGCCGGGCTCGACGGTGACGACCTCGGCGCCGGTGCCGACGCTCTCGTTCTGATCGTCGGCGGCGGTCCGCGCGCTCACGCCCAGGACGGCGCGGGTGGCGGAGCCGGTCTCCACGATCTCCTGCGCGATCCGCTTCGCGGTGTTGCTCGGGATGGCGAAGCCGACGCCGATGTTGCCGCTCTGCTGCGACTGCGAGCCCGGCGCGCCGGACGCCACGGTCGCGATCGCGGTGTTGATGCCGACGACCTCGCCGGCGCCGTTCACCAGCGCGCCACCGGAGTTGCCGGGGTTGATCGCGGCGTCGGTCTGCAGCGCGTCGATCACCGTCGCGTCGTCCTGGGTCGAGCCGGTCTGGACCGCGCGGTCGGTCGCGCTAATGATCCCGTCGGTCACGGTGTTCGACAGGCCGAGCGGGGCGCCGATCGCGACGGCGACGTCACCGACCTGCACGTCCTCGGAGTCGGCGAAGGTCGCCGGGGTGAGGTCCTCGGCACCGTCGAGCCGGAGGACGGCGATGTCCGAGGAAGGGTCGGTGCCGACGACCGTCGCGTCGTAGAGCGCGCCGTCGGAGGTGCGCACCTGGACGCTCCCGGCGTCGCCACCCTCGGCCACCACGTGGTTGTTGGTCACCACGTAGCCGTCGTCGGTGAGGACGACGCCGGAGCCGCTGCCCGAGGCCGAGCTGCTCGTGACGTAGACGGTGACCACGCTGGGCGCCGCCTTCGCGGCCGCGGCCGTGGCCGTCGTCGCCGTCTCGGGGTCCTGGATGACGACGTTCTGCGCGGACGCCGTCCCGCCCGAGGACCCGGCCGGGTCGTCGACGAGGGCCACCACGCCGGCCCCGGCGCCGCCACCGATGAGCGCACCCGCCACCAGCCCGGCCATGCCGATGCGGAGGCGCGCCGCCCGGCGGGGAGCCGGGACGGTCCCGCCCGGCGTCGCGGGGACGGCGGCCGTGGACGGCTCGGCCGTCGGCGTCGGGTAGCCGTAACCGGGGTGGACCGGCGGCTGCGGCGTCGTCGGGTGAGCGTGCGGCGCGCCCCACGGGGACGGGCCGGAGGCGCCGTACCCGTACGACGGCGCCGGGGGAGCGGGGTTCACCGCCTCGCCGGAGCGGGGCTCGTTGCCCGGGCCGGTGCCGGAACCCGGGGTGTCGGGGTGTCCGTGCTCAGTCACGTCGGTGTTCCTCCTCGCGCGCAGCCGTTCGGCCGCGGATGACTCCACTGTCGGGCGGCGCTCTGGTGCAGCGCTGTGGGGGCCCTGTGAGATTCCTGGACGCCCCACACGGGCGCATCGACGAGGGGTGAGCGAGGACGGCGACCGGGTGGGTCAGCCGAGCGCGACGTCCTCCTCGTGCGACCCGCCGCCCGGGCGGTGCACCGGCGGGATCATCGCCATCGGCGAGGTGCAGTGCCGCATGAGGTAGCGGTGCGGGCCGTCGAGTTTGCGGTGCAGCAGCCCACCGGTGCCCGCGCTGATCACCAGCAGCGTGGCCGGGCATGTCGCGGCGAGCAGCCGGTCGGCGCGCGCTGCGGGCAGCTCGCTGCGCGTCACGGACAAGCGCGGGTACCGCCGCTGCCACTCGTCGAGGTCGTCGACCCAGCTGTCGGCCACCGCGCGCCGCGGCGAGCGGGTCTGCAGGATCGTCAGGCCGGCGTCGCCGGAGCGCTCCGCGGCCTCCGCGGCGAAGGTGGCCACGGCCTCGTCGTCCTCGCGGTCGCCGACGCCGAGGACGGCCGCCGTCGGGTGGTCGGCGGGGTCGAGCGGACGGCGGGGCACGACGACGACCGGCTGCGGTGACCGGGCTGCCACGCGGAGGGCCACGGAGGCGAGCACCAGTTCGTCGGGCGCGCCGGTC
>DASQTE010000320.1:0-7346 GCA_035642035.1 Blastococcus sp. | reverse complement strand
CATAGGCTCGCCCTCTATGGACACGCTCACCCCCGCCGAGGTCGCCCAGCTCCTGGGCACGTCGCCCAACCGGGTCCGGCAGCTGCTGCGCGACCGCAAGCTCATGGCCGTCCCCGGCAGCGGGAACGGCAAGATCCCCGCCGACTTCGTCCAGGACGGCGGAATCCTCAAGCACCTGCCGGGCCTGCTGACCGTGCTCAAGGACGGCGGCTTCACCGACGAGGACGCGTTCGACTGGCTGTTCCGCGAGGACGAGTCGCTGCCCGGCACCCCCGTGCAGGCGCTGCGTGACGACCGGCACACCGAGGTCACCCGCCGGGCGCAGGCGCTGGCGTTCTGAGCGGGTGCATCCGCACGGGAGCGTCGGGCGGAAGGTGATCCCGTGGGCCACCTGACGTACCTGGCGCTGCTCGCCGGGTGCCTGGTGATCACCGCGCCGCTCGAGCTCGTGCTCCGGGTGCGCGTCTACGCGCGCTGGCGCCGCTTCCTGCTGGCGGTGCTGCCCGAGTTCGCCGTCTTCGTCGTCTGGGTGCTCTACGCCATCGCGCAGGGTCACTGGGACTACAGCGACGAGCTGACCCTCGGCCTGCGGCTGCCCGGCGGCATCCCCCTGGAGGAGGTGCTGTTCTTCCTCGTCGTCCCGCTGTGCTCGGTGCTGGCGCTGGAGGCGGTGCGCCGGGTGACCGGCTGGGACGCCGGCTACCCCGCCGAGGAGGCGGAGCCGGCGCGATGAGCTACTCCACCCTCGCCGTGGTCGCCGTGGTCGGCGTGCTCGTCGTCGACCTGGCCGTCTACCGGACGCGGATGGTGACGCGGAAGGTCTTCTGGGCGGCGTACGCGATCATCGTGACGTTCCAGCTGCTGATGAACGGCGTCCTGACCGGCCTGGACGTCGTCACCTACGACCCCGGCTCGATCTGGGGCCCACGGATCGCCTACGCGCCGGTCGAGGACCTGCTCTTCGGCTTCGCCATGGTCACCCTGACCCTGGCGAGCTGGGCGGCGGTCAACCGGCGGGCGAACACCGCGAGACGCCGTGGCTTGGACACCGACACCCGGCCGTCCAGGACCCGGTAGTCGGCCCGCTCGATCTCGGTGAGGATCCCGCCGTAGAGGGCCGTGGCGGCGCGGACGCAGTCCCGGGACTCCGGCGCGAGCAGCGGGGTGCCGGGTGCGGCGTCGTCGTACCGGCGGCGGACGACGGCGACCATCTCGCGCATGAGCTCGCGGAAGTTCGCGTCGAACCGCTTCTCCGCCAGCTGCTCGCGGGTGACGCCGTGTGCGGCCATGGCGTCGGCGGGCAGGTAGACGCGGCCCCGGTCGATGTCCTCGGCGACGTCGCGGAGGAAGTTGGTCAGCTGGAACGCCTCGCCGAGGGCGATGGCGTGCGGCGCGGCCTCCCCGCGGGGGACGCCGTGGGCCGTGCCGAGCACCGGGAGGACCTGAAGGCCGATCACCGACGCCGAGCCCCACATGTACCGGTCGAGGGCGGCCATGTCGGGGTAGGAGTCGACGTCGAGGTCGCTGGTCATCGCGGCGAGGAAGTCGACGAGGTGCTCGACGGCGATGTCGTACCGCCGGAAGGTGTCGACCAGCGCCAGGCGCACCGGGTCGTCGGACCAGCCGGAGTCCAGCTCCGCGAGCACGGCCCGCGACCAGTCGGCCAGATCGCCGGCCGGATCGGGGCCGGGCAGGTCGACCAGGTCGTCGGCGGTCCGGGCCGCGGCGTACAGCGCGTGCACCGCCGGCCGCCGGTCGGGGGTCAGCAGGCGGGTCGCCAGGTGGTAGCTCTTCCCGTGCCGGGCGGCGATGGCCGCGCAGTGCCGGTAGGCGGCGGCGAGCTGCGCCTCCCGGTTGGCCACAGCTGTCATCGGGCCACCGGCCCGGTGATCCGCTCCGCCGCTAGGCGTCCGCTGATCAGCACCATCGGCACCCCGACACCCGGCTGCACCGACGAGCCGGCGAGGACGACGTTCTCCGGACCGCGCCGGGGGAGGGTCGAGGGCCGGAACGGCCCTGTCTGGCCGAAGGTGTGGGCCAGCGCGAACGGCGTGCCCGCGGCCATGCCCTGGGCGGCCCAGTCCCGCGGCGTGGCCATCTCCTCCACCTCGATCGCCCCGGTGAGGCCGGTCCAGCCCCGTGCCTCGAGGGTGGCGAGCACCTCGTCGCGGTAGCGGGGACCCAGCGCCGTCCAGTCGAGGTCGGGGTTGCCGCCGCTGCGCCGGTCCAGGTTGGGCGTCGGCGCGACGATGCTGAGCACGTGACCGCCGTCTGGCGCCAGGCCGCGGTCGGTCCGCGAGGGCATGCTCACCAGCAGGCTCGGGTCGCTCATGGGCCGCCCGTCCCGCGTGAGCTCGTCGAAGACCCCGCGCCACGAGTCGCCGAAGCTGATCGTGTGGTGCGCCTGGCCGGGAAGCTCGGCGCGCACGCCGACGTGCAGCGCCACGCAGGAGGGCGAGTAAACCGGGCGGCGGGGCGCGCGCAGGCCGGGCACCAGTTGCCAAGGCTGGTCGGTGGTCACGACGACGGCGTCCGCGGGGAGCCGGTCGCCGTCGGCCAGCCGCACCCCGGTGACGCGGCGTCCCGACGTCTCCAGCCCGTCGACGGCGGCGCCGTAGCGGAAGGTGACCCCGGCGTCGATGGCGGCGTCGGCCAGCGCGTTCGGCACCGCCGCGATGCCGCCCATCGGGTGCCAGACGCCGGCGCCGATGTCGAGCTGGGCGATGACGGCGTAGGCGGCGATCGCCCGGAACGGCGAGACCCCGGCGTACAGCGCCTGGAAGCTGAAGAGCCGGCGCAGCCGGTCGTCGGCGAAGTACCGCTCGACGTGCCGGGACAGCCGCCCGAACCCGCCGCGGCGGGCGAGGGTCACGAGTTCGGGGCCGAGCAGGTCCAGGGGCGAGTCCAGGTTGCGGTCGATGAAGGTGGCCAGCTGGAGGCGGTACAGCTCGGCCAGGTCGGCGAGGTACCGCCGCAGGGCGCCCGCCTCCGCCGGTCCGCACAGGGCGGCGACCTCGGCGGCGAAGGCGTCGGGGTCGGCGTGCACGTCCAGCGCGCTGCCGTCGGCGTACCGGGCGCGGTAGGTCGTCCCGAGCGGGGCGAGCGTGAGCCGGTCCTCGAGCTTGTCGCCGACTGCGGCGAGGGTGTCGGCCACCATCTCCGGGGCGGTGAAGACGGACGGCCCGGTGTCGAGGGCGTACCCGTCCCGCTCGACGCGGCCGGCGCGGCCGCCCGGCCCGTCGGCCCGCTCGACGACCGTGACCTCGCGACCGGCCCCGCGCAGGCGCAGGGCGGTGGCCAGGCCGGCGAGGCCGGCGCCGACGACGACGACGCGTTCGGTGCGGCCGGGGACGGTCCGGAGCATCAGGCGGTGCGCGAGGTGGCGGCGACGGCGAGGGCCTCGAGTGCGGCGCGCGCGTCGCCGGCGACCGGGGCGGCGGCGATGGCCGCCCGCGCCAGCGCGGTCCGCTCGGCGATGCGCTCCTCGACGCGGGCCCGGGCGCCGGTGGACTCCAGCAGGGCGCGGAGGGCGTCGAACTCCTCCGAACCGGCGTCGGCGTTGCCCAGCAGGTCGTCCAGCAGCCGTCGGCCGGCCGCGTCGGCGGACTCCTCCGCGAGGGCGATCAGCAGGGTCTGCTTGCCCTCGCGCAGGTCGTCGTCCGCCGACTTGCCGGTGACGGCCGGGTCGCCGAACACGCCGAGGACGTCGTCTCGCAGCTGGAAGGCCTCGCCCAGCGGCAGCCCGATCGCCGTGTACGCCTCGGCGATCTCGGGGCCGGCGCCGGCGATGGCTGCGCCGAGCTGCAAGGGGCGCTGCACCGTGTAGCCGGCGCTCTTGTAGCGCGCCACCTTCAGGGCGCCGTCCGGCCCGGGCAGGCCGCCCGCGGCCCGGAGCAGGTCGAGGTACTGGCCGGCGGTCACCTCGGTGCGCATGGTGTCCCAGACCCCCCGCGCGCGGGTGAGCGCGGTGGAGGAGAGGCCGGAGCGGCGCAGCAGTTCGTCGGACCAGACCAGGGCGAGGTCGCCGACGAGGATCGCCGCGCCGGTGCCGAAGAGCTCGCGGTCGCCGTCGAGGTCCCCGGCGGAGTGGCGGGCCGCGAACCCGACGTGGGTCGCCGGCCGGCCGCGCCGGGTGTGCGCGCCGTCCATGACGTCGTCGTGGACCAGGGCGCTGGCGTGCACGAACTCCAGGGCCGCGACGGCGCGGAGCACGGCCGCTTCGTCCTCGGCGGCGGAGGGGATGCGAGCGCCGCGCCAGCCCCAGTAGGCGAAGGCCGGGCGGAGGCGCTTGCCGCCCTCGGCGAGCGCGCAGACCTCGTCCACGACGGGCGCGAGGCTCGGGTCCATCGCGGCGAGCGTGTCGCGCTGGCGGTCCAGGAAGTCGGACAGGGCCTCGCTGACGGCGGTCCGGAGCCGGTCCAGCTCGGCGGCGGCGAGGGGAGGGAAGGGGGGCGCGGCCGCAGCTTCACGGTGCTGGGTCCCTGCGGTCACCGGCCCAGTATTGCCCAACCCGATGGTGCGCGACCTCTGCGGCAGAACAGTTCCGTTGATCCGGTCCATGGTCTCTCCACCCTCCTCGCGCCCGGTGCGCGACGGCCCGGCCGGTGACGTCCGTCGTCCGGTCCTGGTGCGGCGGCGGCCGCTGCTCCCTCTACTTCCGCGGCGTCCGGCGGGCTGGATGCGGTCGATCGTGAGAAATGTCGAACTCCTACCGGCGGACCGGCGCGGGCAACCGCCCGTACCCTCGGTGCCCGTGACCCGGACCGTCCGCGAACTCCTCGCCGCCGAGCGGCCGACGTGGTCCTTCGAGTTCTTCCCCCCGAAGACGCCCGAGGCCGAGCCGCAGCTCTGGACGGCGCTGCGCGAGCTGGAGCGCCTGCAGCCCTCCTTCGTGTCGGTGACCTACGGGGCGGGCGGCTCCACCCGCGAGGGCACCGTCTCGGTCACCGAGCGCATCGCCACCGAGACGACGATGACCCCGATGGCCCACCTGACCGCGGTGGACCACAGCGTCGCCGAGCTCAGGCACGTGGTGAGCCGGCTGGCCGCCGCCGGTGTCCGCAACCTGCTGGCGCTGCGGGGCGACCCGCCCGGCGCGGACCCCCAGGCCGAGTGGCGGGCGCACCCGGAGGGGTTCAACTACGCCGCCGAGCTGGTCGAGCTCATCAAGTCGATGGGCGACTTCTCGGTGGGTGTCGCCGCCTTCCCCGAGCGCCACCCTCAGTCGCCGGACTTCGAGACGGACGTCGCGCGGTTCGTGGACAAGTGCCGCGCGGGCGCCGACTTCGCCATCACCCAGATGTTCTTCCGGCCCGAGGACTACCTGCGGCTGCGCGACCGCGTGGCCGCCCGCGGCTGCGAGGTCCCGATCGTCGCGGGCGTCATGCCGGTGACCAACGCCCGCCAGATCACCCGGATCGTCCAGCTGTCGGGGCAGGCCTTCCCGACCGAGCTCGCCGACCGGTTCGCCGCGCTGGACGGGGACCGGCCGGAGGACAAGGCCGCCGTCCGGGCGTTCGGCGTCGAGGTGGCCACCGAGCTGTGCCGGACGCTGCTGGACGAGGGTGTGCCCGGCATCCACTTCATCACCATGAACCGCTCCACGGCGACGCGTGAGGTCTACGCGAACCTGGCGCACCTGCCGGCCCCTTCCTGACCGGTCAGCGCGGGACCGGGCGGCCGTCCAGGACCGCGGCCGCCTCGGCCGCCGCCCGGCGCAGGCCCTCGCGCTCGGCGGCGTAGCCCCCGAAGACGCCGATCACCGGGAGGCTCGACAGGGCGCGGTGGTGCAGCCTGCCCTTGGGACGGGAGTCGAGGGCGTCGTCGATCCGGCTGAGCAGCCGGGTGATCCGCCAGAGGGTGCGGAGGTTGCCGCGCAGCCCGCCCCGCTTCTCCCGGGCGCCGAGCGCCTCGTCCGCGTAGGTGCCGCGGGCCCGCTGCAGCAGCGGCTCGACCTGCTCGGGGGAGAGGTCGCGGCGCAGCAGCACCTTGGTGAGCAGGGAGATCCGCGCCGCCGGGTCCTTGACCTCGTGCTCCGAGGCCACCCCGAGGACGACGACGGCCTGCACCGCCGTCCCCACCGTGTTCTGCAGCGGGAGCAGGTCGGCGAGCCGCCCGACGAAGCGCGGGATCGCGGAGAAGCCGGCCGCGACGTGGGTGACCCGGTCGGCCCACCACGCGTCGCGCTGCGCCTGCGGCAGGGCGGGCGGTCGGCCCATCCGCCGGACGAGGGGCGCGGTCAGCGTGTCGATGCGGCGGAGGACGTCGACGACGACGGCGTCACTGATCGGTGCCATGGGCAGGGGATGCCCCGCGGCGAGCGGCTTCACCCCAGCACGGGGTCGCGGAATGGGCGGGCGGGAGGTACTCGGGACCGTCAGTACGGGGGCGGGCTGGTGACGGCGACGAGTCCGGTCGGGGTGGTGACCGTCAAGGTGCCGTCCGGGTCGAGCCGGTGCACCCATCCGGGAGCCTGGTGCTTGCCGCGGTGGTCGGTGGTGCAGTAGCCCACGAGATTGTCGGCGCTGGTCGGGCCGGCCGGGTAGGAGCGGTCGTGGTCGAGCTCGCCGCCACGGGGCACGCGGCGACGGCATCCCGGGAATCGACAGCGGCGGTCGCGGGCGCGCAGCCAGCGGTCCAGTGCGGCAGACGGACGGTAGGCGTGCGTCGGACCGGGTGGACCAAGGCCCGGCAGGTGGGTGAGGTCGTGGCTGCAGACTGCGTCACCTCGTCGGCACGTCGCCCGACCACAGCGGCCCGCCCGGCGGAGCCCCGGCAGGTCGGTGAGGGCGACCAGCGCACCGGAGAGGGCGTCGGTCAGAGCGATCCGCGGACGTTCGGCCAGTCCGCCACCACCGGTGGCCGCGAGCAGGCCGGCGAGCGCCTCTCGCTGGGCATCCGTCGCCAACCGCAGGGCGGCCAGTGCGTCCTCGGCGTCCGTCAGGCGACCACCCGGGCCGGTCTGCCAGTCCTCCTCGTCGGCAGCGTCGGCCGCCACGGCGGTACGCACCGTCCGTCGGGCATGGGCCAGCGCCTGGTCGGCTCGGCGCACGGCCTGCCCGGCGTCGTCGACCGCGCGGTCGGCGGTCGCCCACCAACCCATGTGCGTCTGCTCCCCGTCGCCCCGCGAGAGCCCTGTTCCAGTCGGTGACGGGGTTGGGTGGTCCAGCGGTGGCAACAGCGTCGTGGGTTGTGCCTGTGGCGGTGGATCCGGCTCCCAAGTGCTGTCGGGAACGTCCAGCGATGCACCGTCGAGCCCCTGATCCGGGTCGAACGCCCCCGTCGCGAGGTCACCGGGCGCGCGGTCGGGGACTTCTTCGAGTCGAGGGACCCCCAGCTCGTCGGCC
>DASQTE010000319.1:0-8699 GCA_035642035.1 Blastococcus sp. | reverse complement strand
CAGCATGGACCGGGGCCGCGGCTCCACGCTGATGAGCGCGGTCGGCGAGATCACCGCGACGCCCAGCCCGGAGGGCACCACCGTGGTGATCACCAGCGCGCTCGCCGGCCGGAGGACCACCCCCGCCTGACCGGGGCCGGCGGAGCGGGGATCCAGGTGTCCTTCGCGCCGCCGGACCACCAGTTCGCGGGCTGCGGCGCGGCCGAGAACCGGGTGAGCGGAGCGGGCAGTGCCGTCGCGCCGTCGCCGGGCCCGGCCACCGACAGCACCCGGAGGTCGACGTGCCGCGGCCGGAGGGCGCCGTCCACGAGGGTCGGCAGCGTGGTCGGCGTCAGCGGCTCGCGGGCGACGAAGCGGTACGGCGCCGCCGAGACCTCGGCCTGCAGGAAGGCGAGCTCCGCGGCCGAGCACGCGGGTCCCACGACGGTCCCCCGGCCGCCGTAGCCGACGACCGGGGTCACCACGAGCTCGTGCAGCCGGTCGCGGACCTGCGCCCACTGCTCCTCGTGGGCCAGCACCCAGGTGGGCACCGTGCCCAGCAGGGGCTCCTCCCCGAGGTAGAAGCGGATCATCTCCGGCACCCACGCGTACCCGGCGACGTCGTCCGCGAGCTCGTTCCCCGGGACGTTGGCCAGTCCGAGCCGCCCGGCCCGGACGGCCTCCGTCAGCAGGGTGTCCAGCGACTGCCCGAGGGGCGTCCGGAAAGCGGCGAGCAGCCCGTCGTCGAACCGCCGGTAGAGGACGTCGACCGGGATGCGCTCGCCGTCGACCGCGGCCTCGACCCCGCCGTCCGTGCGGGGCCAGAGATCGCCGGCCCGGACGAGCGGCACCCCGAGGGCGTCGGCCAGCAGGCGGTGCTCGAACCAGGCGTTGTCGCTCTCCCCGGAGGTCAGGACGGCGATCCGCGGCGGACCCGCGCACGCGGGCGGCGCCGCGGCGGCCAGTCCCGCGCGGAGCAGCGGCACGGCGTCCCAGGGATCGAGGACCGTCCCCGCGGCCGCGAGGAGGCCGGGCACGGCCCGGGAGACCGTGTCGCGGGCGGCCAGCGCGTAGCCCAGGCCGGCGGGCACCCGCAGGTGGTCGGCGGTCACCACCCACTCCCCCGAGGCCGTCCTGGCGACGTCGGCCGCCGCGACCGTGGCCCGCGGCTGCCCGGGCCAGGCCTGACCGACCGCGTCCGGGTCCCGGCCGGGGCTGTGCGCGACGGCCCACTCGGGCAGGACGCCGGCGCGGACCACCTGGGGGTGCCGGTCCACGTCCCCGCGGCGCCGGCCGGCGGCCCGGTAGGCGTCGGCGAGGAAGGCGTTGAGCGCCCGGTGCCGCTGCTCGACGCCGGCCGCGATGCGCGTCCAGTCGGCGGAGGGCAGCACCCTGGGCACCGGGTCCAGCGGGTAGGGCTGCACGGTCTGCCGGCCGTCCGCCCAGGCCGCCACCGACACGCCGCGGGCCGCGTGCTCGCCGGCCAGCGCCGTCGCGGCCGCGGTCAGGCCCGCCGTCCCCCATTCGCGCAGGACGGGTCCGAGCGCGGCGTACCCGTCCCGGAGCCCGCCGTCCGGGGCGACCGCCTCGTCGGCGGCGGGTGCGGGGTAGTCGGCGAGGGGGTCCCGGCTGCTCACAGCCGGCGATCGAACCAGGCGGCGACGCGCACCCCGAGTTCGACGAGGTGCTCGCGGCCCACGATGGTGTGCCCCTCGCCGGGGAGGAGCAGCAGGTCGCTGGGGGCGCCCAGGGCCTGCAGCGCCTGGTGCGCCTGCACCGATTCGGCCACCGGGACGTTGGTGTCCCGGTCACCGTGCACGAACAGCACCGGCGAGGTCAGCCGCTCGAGGTGGGTGATCGGCGACAGCGCGGTGAGCAGGTCCCGGTCGGCGACGGGGTCGCCGTACTCGGTGACCGACGCGGCCGCCATCCACGGCTCGGTCCCGGCGAAGAACGTGCGCAGGTCGCTCATCCCGGCGCCGCTGACCCCGGCGGCGAACAGGTCCGGCCAGCGGGTCAGGGCCACCAGCGTCAGGTAGCCGCCGTAGGACCAGCCGTGCGCGCCGATCCGGCCAGGCTCGGCGATGCCGGCGGCCACGAGTGCGTCGACCGTCGTCCGGACGTCCTCGAAGGACGCCTCGCGGGCCGGCCCGTCGTCGGCGGTCAGGAAGGCCCGGCCGAAGCCGCCGGACCCGCGCACGTTCGGCGCGAAGACGGTGAACCCGGCGGCGACCAGCGACTGCGCGAGCGGCGACCAGTCCGGCCGCTCCTGGCCCTCCGGGCCGCCGTGGAAGGTCACGACCGTCCGGTTGGGCCCGCGGACGCCGGGCGGGGTGTAGAGCCAGCCCGAGAGCGGGAGCCCGTCCGGGGCGAGGTAGTCGTGGCGGACCGGTGCCACGAGACCGGTGCGATCGGGGCGCGGCGGCGCCGACTTCAGCGGCTCGGGCGTCCCGTCGTCGAGCGAGACGCGGAACAGGCCGCGCGGGGAGCGCGGGCCCATGAGCTCGGCGACCATCGTCGTGCCGTCCGCCGACAGCGACCAGCCGGGAAGAACCGGCTCGGGCAGCGGGATCTCGCGCACGCAGGAGCCGTCGGACAGCGCGTGGACCCGGAGCTCGCTGACCCCGCCCGCGTTCCAGACGGCGAGCACGGTGCCGTCGGTGCGCACGGCGTAGCCGTCCAGGTCGGCGTCCGGCCGGGAGAGGACGACCCGGCCGGCACCGGGCACCCCGTCCTCGGACAGCGGGACCTGCACGAGGCCCGCGCGGTCGGTGAACGGTTCGCCGGGCAGCGATGCGCGGACGAGGACGGACCGGCCGTCGGGGGCGAAGCGGCCGTCCTCGGACGCGATGCCCCCCGGGGCGTCGTGGCCGATCAGCCGCCGCTGCACGCCGGTCGCGACGTCGACCACGACGATGTGGCGGTAGGCGCGTGGGCCCCGCCGGGCCAGGACGAACCGCTCGCCGGCCGACACCGAGGTGACCGACAGGAAGCCGCCGCGGGCCAGGGTGCGGTGCGTGCCGGTGGCGGCGTCCACCAGGACGACGTCGGCGTCGGGGCCGTCGCCCGGTGCGATCGAGCAGGCGTAGGAGCCCGGCCCGGTCCAGCCACCCGCGAAGACGGTGGCGCGCGGGTCCTGGCCGGCGACGACGCGGTGGTCGCCGCCGTCGGGACGCATGACGTGCAGCTCGGCGCAGATCGAGCCGCCGGGGCTCACGAGGTAGGCCAGCCAGGCGCCGTCGGGCGACCAGGCGACGGAGACGACCTCCTCGCCGGGCCCGGACAGCACGGCCGGCGGCATCCGCTCGTCGAGCTCGGCGACCTCCAGGCGCGGGATCCCGGAGCGGTCGGTGACGTAGGCGACGCGGGAGCCGTCCGGCGACAACGCGGGGCACCAGGCGCCCGCGGCGGCCGCGACAGCGGTGACCGCGTGCCGCACGTCCGCGGGCAGCAGGTCGGGCGACGCCTCGGCGGGGGCGGCCAGGACCCCGGCAGGCAGGGCCTGCGGGCGGTCGGTCAGCGGGCTGACCATCGGACACCTCCTCGTCCAGCTCTCGGCCCACTCTGCGGGCCGCGTGTTGCGAACACGTGACGTCGCGCTTATCGGCGGGGCCGCACGCGTTCCGGACCGTCCCTGCGCGGGACGGTTGTACCGCCTCCGGGGCGCGCCACGCCGGGTCGCCTGCGCGCCGTCTCAGCGGCGCGCGGATAGCCTCGGGCTCCGGTCCGTCTCCCGGCGCACCGCTCGCGCAGTCAGGAGGTCCGCCATGCGCACACTGCGCCTCGTGGCGCTCTCCGACGACGGCAAGAGCCTGGTGCTCGCCGCCGAGGGAAGTGACGGCGCCGAGGGCGAGCGGTTCGAGCTCCCCATCGACGACCGCGTGCGCGCCGCGGCCCGCGGGGACACCCGCCGCCTGACGCAGATCGACGTCGACGCCGGCGTGGAACTGCCGCCCCGCGTCATCCAGGCCCGCATCCGCGCCGGGGAGACCCCGGAGCAGGTCGCGGCCTCCTCCGGCACCCGCGTCGAGCGGATCATGCGGTTCGCCTCCCCGGTGCTGCAGGAGCGGCAGCGCGTCGCCGAGCAGGCCCGCGAGGCCCGCGTCCGGCTGAGCGAGGGCGCACCCGGCGGCACGCTCTCCCAGTTCATGAACGAGCGGCTCCGGCTCATCGACTCCGACGTCGACGCGGTGACCTGGGACGCCCACCGCACCGACGACGGCACCTGGCAGGTCACCGGTGCGTGGCGGGCCGGGGACAAGTCGGGTGTCGCGCGCTGGACCTTCGACCTGCCCTCCCGCACGGTCGCCCCGTCCGACGCGGCCACCACGGACTTCGCCGAGGGCACCCGGCTCGTCCGCGTCGTCCCGGAGGTCCCCGCCGGTCTGGCGGCCACGCCCCGCCCGCGCTCGGTGAGCGTGGTGCGGACCGACCAGCCGCGGGCCGACGACGACCTGACGCACGACACGGTGACCCCCGACGTCCTGCCGGCCGACCTCGCGGCCCGTGGCGACGACGAGGTGCGCGACGTGCACCCCGCCGACGGCTCCCCGGCCGACGGCCGGTTCGACGCCCTCCTCGACGAGGTCGCCGACCACGACACCGTCGTCCTGGGCCGCGGCAGCGAGGAAGGGGAGGACGGCGAGGACCCCCGCGCCCGCATCCCCGCGTGGGAGGACATCGTGTTCGGGGTCCGCCGCCACCGCTGAGGAAGGACCCCTCTGCCCGGGGCCGGGGGAACAGCCCTCCTGAGCTGCTCGTTGGAGCGGACATGTCAGCTTCGGTGTCGATGCCGCTCGGCGGCGTCCAGGTGGGTTCGTACGACAGCTACGAGCAGGCGCAGGCCGCCGTCGACTACCTCTCCGACCAGAAGTTCGCCGTCGAGAACGTGACGATCATCGGCTCGGACCTGCGGCAGGTCGAGCAGGTGACCGGCCGGCTGACCCTGGGGCGCGCGATCGCGGCCGGCGCGGCCGGCGGCGCCTGGTGGGGTCTGTTCGTCGGGCTGCTGCTCGGCATCTTCTCGACCGACGGCGCCGGGTGGATCGGGTCTGTGCTCAGCGGCCTGCTGGTCGGCCTGGTGTTCGGTGCGATCTTCGGTGCGATCGGCTACTCCGCCATGGGCGGGCGCCGCGACTTCGTCAGCACCAGCCGGATCGTGGCCGGGCGCTACGACGTCATGTGCAACCCGGCCCACGCCGAGGAGGCCCGGGCGCACCTGGCCCGCTTCTCGCTCCGCGGCTAGCGCAACGTCGCGAAGGCGATGGCGGCGGCGGCCGCCACGCCGAGGGAGTCGACCCCCGGTCGCATGGGGATCCGGGCCCGCACCGTGGCTGCCTGCTGCGCCTCGGGCGTGAGGCCGGGCCCCTCCGCCCCGAGCAGCACCGCCGTCCGCGGGTGCGCGACCGGGTCGACGTCCCCCAGGTCGACGGCGTCGGGCGCCGGCGTGAGCGCCACGGTCGTGTAGCCCGCCTCGTGCAGCCGCTCCAGCGCGGCCGGCCACCGTGGGAGGACGGCGAACGGCAGGCCGAGCACGTGCCCCATGGAGACGCGGACCGACCGGCGGTAGAGCGGATCGGCGCACCGCGGGTCGAGCAGCAGGCCGTCGATCCCGAGGGCGACCGCCGACCGCGCGATCGACCCCAGGTTCTCGGCGTCGTTGAGCGCCTCGAGGACCGCCAGCCGGCGCGGCGCCGCCGGGTCGGGACCGGCGAGCAGCTCGTCGAGGTCTGCGGGTGGGCGACGGTCCGCCGACGCGACCACCCCGCGGGTGAGCCGGAAGCCGATGACCTCCGACAGCACCCACTTGTCCGCCTCGTATGCCGGCACGCCCTCGGGCAGGTCGAGGGCCGCCACCCGTCCCGGCACCCCGAAGACCGCCCGCACGCGGTACGGCGAGGCGAGCAGCCGCTCCACCGCAGGGACGCCCTCGACGATGACCGGGCCGGTGCCGCGCGCGGTACCGGCCGGCCGATCGCCCGCCTTGAGGTCGCGGAAGTCGGCCACCCGTTCGTCGCGCGGATCGGTGATGACGACGGGAGCGGGCACGACGCCGATTCTCCCGGACGGCTCGCCCGGTACCGCCGTGCGGTGGCCGGTACCGCCCCGCAGCGCGGTACCGGTCGCCACATCGCGGTACCCGGAGTCGCGCTCCGGTGAGGACCTTGGACTCCGTTGACGCGCGACCTCGAACTCATCTAGCGTTGAGTTCATCAGCCGTTGAGTTCTTCTGGAGGCCGGCATGGACGCCGTCACCGTCACCGATCTCGTCGTCGACCGGGGTCGCAGGCGCGTGCTCCCCGGCCTGTCGTTCGCCGTGCCGGCCGGGCAGGTCACCGGCCTGCTCGGGCCGAGCGGCAGCGGGAAGACGACCCTCATGCGGGCCCTCGTCGGGGTCCAGCAGGTGCGCTCCGGAGAGGTCACCGTGCTCGGCGAACCCGCCGGCTCCCCCGGCCTCCGCAGCCGGGTCGGCTACGTGACCCAGGCGCCGAGCGTCTACGACGACCTGAGCGTGCGGGAGAACGCGCGGTACTTCGCGTCCCTGTACGGGATGGGCGCGCGCGAGGCCGACGCGGCCATCGCCGACGTGGGGCTGGCCGACGCTGCGGGCCAGCTGGTCGCCGACCTGTCCGGTGGTCAGCGGGGGCGCGTCTCCCTCGCCTGCGCCCTGGTCGGCTCCCCCGAGGTGCTCGTGCTCGACGAGCCGACGGTCGGGCTCGACCCGGTGCTGCGCGTCGAGCTGTGGGAGAAGTTCCACGCGCTCGCGGCCGCCGGGACGACGCTGATCGTGTCCAGCCACGTGATGGACGAGGCCGGCCGCTGCGACCGGCTGCTCCTGCTCCGCGACGGCGAGCTCATCGCCGACTCCACGCCGGCGCAGCTGCGCGCCGACGGCCGATCCCAGGATCTCGAGGAGGCCTTCCTCCACGTGGTCCGCGCCCGTGAGGAGGTGGCGGCATGACCGCCGCGACGACCGACCGGCCCCGCGCCGCCGCAACGCACCTGAGCCCGAGGCTCACCGCGGCCACCGCGGGCCGTGTGCTCCGCCAGTTGCGGCACGACCACCGCACGGTCGCGATGCTGCTGGTCCTGCCGAGCCTGCTCCTCGGGCTGCTCTACGTGCTGTGGAAGGACGTGCCGAGCCTGCCTGGCCAGCCCGGGATCTTCGACCGGGTCGGCCTCACGATGCTCGGCATCCTGCCGTTCGTGGTCATGTTCCTGGTGACCAGCATCGCGATGCTCCGCGAGCGCACGTCCGGCACGCTCGAGCGCCTGCTGACCACCCCCCTGGCACGGCTGGACCTGCTGCTCGGCTACGGGGCCGCGTTCGGGCTGGCGGCGGCCACGCAGGCACTGGTCACCGTCACGGTCGCCACGACCGTCTACGACCTCGACGTGGCCGGCTCGATCTGGCTGGTGGTGCTGATCGCGGTGGTCGACGCCGTCCTCGGGGTGGCGCTCGGGCTCCTCGCCAGCGCCTTCGCCCGCACCGAGTTCCAGGCGGTGCAGTTCATGCCCGTCGTCGTGCTGCCCCAGGTGTTCCTGTGCGGTCTGTTGATCCCGGTCGACCAGATGGCCGGCTGGCTTCAGGCGATCAGCAACGTCCTCCCCCTCACCTACGCCGTCGACGCCCTGCAGGAGGTCGGCAGCTCGGCGGAGGTCACCGGCACACTGTGGCTGGACGTCGCGATCGTGGCCGGCGCGGCCCTGCTCGCGCTCGCGCTGGCGGCGGCGACCCTGCGGAGGAGGACCAGCTGAGCACCGCGGAACCCGCACCCGCACGACGGTCGGGACGGCGCCCCGGGAACCCCGGTACCCGGGACGCCGTCCTGACCGCTGCCCGGCAGGCGTTCGCCGAGAAGGGGTTCGACGGCGCGACGATCCGCGGCATCGCGTCCGCGGCCGGCGTCGACCCCGCCCTGGTCCACCACTACTTCGGCAGCAAGGACAAGCTCTTCCTCGCCGCGATCGAGGCGCCGGCCGATCCCGCGGACCTGCTGCCGGAGGTCCTCGCGGGCGGCCGGGAGCACTTGGGCGAGAACATCGTCCGGCTGCTGCTGCGCGTCTGGGACGGTCCCATGCGCCCCGCGGCGCTGGCCCTGGTCCGGTCCGCGGTCGCCCACGAGTGGACCGCCAAGCTGCTGCGCGAGTTCCTGGTCTCCCAGATCCTGCGGCGCGTGGTCGGCACGCTGGGGCTCCCGACCGCCGAGCGGGAGGCCCGGGGGTCGCTGGCCGCCTCCCAGCTGATCGGCCTGGTCATGGCCCGGTACGTGCTCAAGGTCGAGCCGCTGGCCTCCGCCTCCCCCGACACGATCGTCGCGGCAGTGGGCCCCACGGTGCAGCGCTACCTCACCGGGCCCGTCGAGCTGCCGCGGCGCTGACTCAGCGCCGGTCGAGGACCTCGCGCAGCCGCGCGGCGAACGCCTCCGGCTCCCCGGCCTGACCGAACTCGCCTCCGAGGAAGCCACCGTGCCCCCCGGGGAAGACGGTGACCTCCTGGCCGAGCGCCCGGGCGACGGCGGCGGAGGTCCGTCCTGTCAGCAGCCCCTCCGACTCGGCGCCCACCGCGACCACCACCCGGGTCGGCGCCGCCTCCACCGCGGCCAGGTCCGGTCGGTAACCGGTGACCGCGTTGGAGACGCCCGACAGGAGCGGGTCCTCGCGCGAGCCGTCGTCGTCCGCCGGGAGGCCGAAGGCCGCCGGGTCCGGGGCGGCGGCGG
>DASQTE010000318.1:0-2415 GCA_035642035.1 Blastococcus sp. | reverse complement strand
GGGCGGAGCACCACCGCGGTCTTCACACCCGGGAGCGTTCGACCAGTGCCGTCGTGGAGTGCCCGTCGAGGTAGGGCAGGACGACGGCCTGGCCGCCCCACGTCCGCAGCACGGCGGCCTCCGGCAGGTCGGCGCCGGCGTAGTCGCCACCCTTGGCCCACACATCGGGACGCAGCCGCTCGAGCACCTCGGCCGGGGTGTCCTCGTCGAACACCACGACGGCGTCGACGAACTCCAGCGCCTCCAGCACGCGGGCGCGGTCGGGCGCGGGCACCAGCGGCCGCGCCGGGCCCTTGAGCCGGCGCACCGAGTCGTCGGAGTTGATGCAGACGACCAGGCAGTCGCCGAGCCCGCGAGCGGCCCGCAGCGTCGCCACGTGCCCCGGGTGCAGCAGGTCGAAGCACCCGCCGGTCGCCACCAGCGTGCCCCCCGACGCCCGCACCCGGGCCAGCAGCGCGTCGACCGACGACTCGGCGGCGGCGTGTCCCTCGGTCCGCACGTCGGCGTCCCAGGCGGACGCGCCGCCGGCCGCGACGAACGCCGAGGCGGCGGCGACGGCCGCGGCCACGGCCTCGCCGGTGACAGCGCCGTCGGCCAGCGCGAGCGCCGCCGCGGCGGCGAACGAGTCGCCGGCCCCGCACGGATCTCCCCCGCTGACGGCGACGGCCGGCACGACCATCGGGGCGCCCTCGCCGTAGGACAGCAGCGCACCCCGGGCGCCCAGCGTCACCGCGACCGCACCCACGCCCCACTGCCGGATCAGCGCCTCGGCGCGCGCCCCGACGGCGGCCAGCCCGGCGCCCTCGGCGGCCACGTCCGCCACCCGCGCCGCCTCGGCGCCGTTCGGCGTCACGAGCCGGGCGCTGGGCACCGGGTCGGCGCCGCGCGGGTGCGGGTCCCAGACCACCGGCCCCCGGGCGGCGGCCAGCGCGGCCCGGACGTCGGGCGCCGACGTCGTCCCGCGGCCGTAGTCGGCGACGAGCACGGCAGCGGCGTCGCGGATGGCGGCCGCCGCCTCCTCGGGCAGCGGACCCAGCACCGCGACCGGCGAGCCGCTGTCCAGCCGGACCACGGAGTGGTCGCCCACCCGCACCCGCTGCTTGACCGCGGTGCCCCCGGCGGCGGGGATCGGCAGCAGGCGCACCCGGCCGTCGAGCAGTTCCCGCAGGCGGCGGGCGCCGTCATCGGTGTCGATCGGGGCGACGAGCACGACCTCGCGGGTGGTCGACGCGGCGGCGATGACCGCCGCCAGCGCGGCCCCGCCGGGACGCTCCCGGGTCTCGACGTCCTCCACCACGGGGACGGGGGCGTCCGGGGTCAGCCGCGACGCCGTCCCCACCAGGTCGACGTCGAGCAGCGCGTCGCCGACGACGACGAGCGGACCGCTCATGAGGCGCTCCCGAGCACCGGGCCGGTCGGCACCCGCGAGGGCTCGGCCAGGACCGCGGCGTCGAAGGCGGCGCAGATGAGGTGCAGCGCGACGAGGTGGCACTCCTGCACGGTCGCCGTCCACGGGGAGTCGATGCACACCGCGTCGTCGGCGGCGGCCGCCAGCGCGTTCGGCGCCGGGCCGGTGAGCGCGAGGACCGTGATCCCGCACTCGCGGGCCCGGCGGGCGGCGGCGACGGCGTTGGGCGAGCGGCCCGACGTCGACAGCAGGACCAGCACGTCACCGGCGCGCCCGTGGGCCTCGACCTGCCGGGCGAACAGCTCGTCGGCCGGGTAGTCGTTGGCGATGGCGGTCAGCGACGAGGTCTCGGCGGTCAGGCAGATCGCGGAGAACGGCGGCCGGTCCGCCCGGTAGCGGCCGACCAGCTCCGCGGTGAGGTGCTGGGCCTGCGCGGCGCTGCCCCCGTTGCCGGCGGCCAGCAGCCGGCCGCGCGACTCCCCGCACAGGACGTCGGCGAGCTGCCGTCCCCAGCGGTCGAGTGCGTCCAGCTGGGCGTTCAGCGAGCTCAGCGCAGCCGACAGCGAGGCCACGTGGTCGGCGCCGGTCAGGTGCGTGCACGAGTCCGGCGCCGGCACGTCCGCGACCACGTTCTCGAAGAAGGAGTGCGGTGTGACGCTCATCGGGCGATCTCCACGGGACGGCGGCTGGCGAGTACCTGCCGGTAGACGGAATCGGTGTCGGCCACGACGCGGCTCCAGCGGTAGCGGTCCTGCGCCCGGCGCACGCCCGCGGCGCCGTACGCGCCCCGGCGCTCGTCGTCGGCCAGCAGCGCGGCGAGGACCGCGCCGAGCCGCTCCGGGTTCCGCGGCGGCACGAGGTCGCCGGTGACGCCGTCGACGACGGAGTCCTGCAGCCCGCCGACGGCGGTGGCGACGACAGGGCGGCCGCAGGCCATCGCCTCCAGCGGCGTGATCCCGAACGGCTCGTACCAGGGGACGGCGAGGACGACGTCGGCCGAGCGCACC
>DASQTE010000317.1:0-6573 GCA_035642035.1 Blastococcus sp. | reverse complement strand
CGAGAAGGCCGAGCGCGAGAAGCAGTGGAAGGCCGGCGACATGGACGTCGTCGCCGAGGTCGACGACGAGCAGATCGCCGAGGTGCTGGCCAACTGGACCGGCATCCCCGTCTTCAAGCTCACCGAGGAGGAGACCACGCGTCTGCTCCGCATGGAGGACGAGCTCCACAAGCGGATCATCGGCCAGGAAGAGGCCATCAAGAGCGTCAGCCAGGCGATCCGGCGCACGCGGGCGGGCCTCAAGGACCCGCGCCGTCCCGGTGGTTCCTTCATCTTCGCCGGCCCCTCGGGTGTCGGTAAGACGGAGCTGGCGAAGGCTCTGGCGCAGTTCCTGTTCGGTGAGGACGACGCGCTCATCCAGATCGACATGGGTGAGTTCCACGACCGCTTCACCGTGTCGCGACTGGTCGGGGCCCCTCCCGGTTACGTCGGTTACGACGAGGGTGGCCAGCTGACCGAGAAGGTGCGGCGGAAGCCGTTCTCGGTGGTCCTCTTCGACGAGATCGAGAAGGCGCACGCGGACGTGTTCAACACGCTGCTGCAGGTTCTCGAGGACGGCCGGCTCACCGATGGCCAGGGCCGGATCGTGGACTTCAAGAACACGATCCTGATCCTCACGACCAACCTCGGCACGCGGGACATCTCGAAGGCCGTGGGTCTCGGCTTCCAGGTCGGGAATGACACCCAGAGCAACTACGAGCGGATGAAGCTGAAGGTCAACGAAGAGCTCAAGCAGCACTTCCGGCCGGAGTTCCTCAACCGCATCGACGACATCGTCGTGTTCCACCAGCTGACCGAGAACGAGATCATCGAGATCGTCGACCTCATGGTCGCCCGCGTCGAGGGCCAGCTGGCGAACAAGGACATGGCTCTGGAGATCACCCCGGCCGCCAAGAAGCTCCTGGCGCACCGTGGCTTCGACCCGGTGCTGGGTGCCCGGCCGCTGCGCCGGACCATCCAGCGCGAGATCGAGGACGCGCTGAGCGAGAAGATCCTCTACGGCGAGCTGTCCGCCGGGCAGATCATCGTGGTCGACGTCGACGACGCCGAGGGTGCCGCGCAGAAGTTCACCTTCCGCGGCGAGGCCAAGCCGGTCGACCTCCCCGACACCCCGCCGGTGGCCCTCTCGGGCGCCGAGGGCGACGAGGAGGGCCCGGCCGCCAAGGCCGAGTGATCCGCAGCAGGCACGACAGGGGCCGCTCCACCTCCGGGTGGGGCGGCCCCTTCGCCGTTCCGGGACGGAGAGCGCCGGGAAGGTGGACGCTGGAGGCAAGGCGATCTCGCGTCGCCGCTCCCGTCGCCCGTGATCATCGGATCCGTGCACGCCCGGTCGGCGCGTTCGCGCGTGTCCCGTGCACCGAGCCGATGATCAACCCTGAGGGAGGGTGAAGAGGCCGTCCGCGGTCTGCTCGACGAGGCCGTCGGCGAGCAGCGAGTCCAGGCAGCGGCCGCGCTGCACGGCGTCGTCCCACGCGGGCTCGAGGGCCGCGGCGTCGACCGGCTCGGACGCTGCCCGCAGGACGTCGAGCAGCCGCCCACGCACCTGCCGGTCGGTCCCCGCGAACTTCTGCACCCGCCGGGCCGGCCCGTCGTGGGCCGGCGATCCGGCCAGCCGCCAGGCGCACCGGTCGCGGACCGGGCAGCCGCCGCAGCGCGGGGTGCGGGCGACGCAGACCAGCGCCCCGAGCTCCATGGCCGCCACGGAGAACCGGGTCGCGCGGGCCGGGTCCAGCGGCGTCAGCGACTCGACGTCGGTCAGGTCGGCGGCGCGCGCGTTCCCCGCCTCGGCCCGGCCGTGCAGCAGCCGGGCCACCACCCGCCGGACGTTGGTGTCGACCACCGGCTGGGGCTGCCCGTAGCCGAAGCAGGCCACCGCCCGGGCGGTGTAGCTGCCGATCCCCGGCAGGGCCTCCAGCGCCGCCACGTCGGCCGGGACGACGCCGTCGTGCCGCTCCACGACCGCGACGGCGGCCTCGCGGAGCCGGAGCGCCCGGCGCGGGTAGCCGAGCTTGCCCCAGGCCCGGATGACGTCGGCCGGCGGGACGGCGGCGAGATCGGTGGGGGAGGGCCAGCGGGCCATCCACTCCCGCCACACCGGCTCGACGCGTGCGACCGGCGTCTGCTGCAGCATGACCTCGCTGACGAGCACAGCCCAGGCGTCGACCCCCGGACGACGCCAGGGCAGGTCGCGGGCCGCGCCGGCGTACCAGTCGACGATCGCCTCGCCCGCCGCCCGGGGCGCCCGCGGAGCCGCGGTCGACGAGGTGGTCACGGGGCACCAGTCTGCCGTCCGCGGGGAGCGGCGTGCCGACCCGACCCCGTCCGAGGGCGCCCACTACCGTTCTCCGGGTGTTGCACCCGGTGGGCGATCTGCCCGCGCACGTCTACTGGCGTCGGCGGGTGGTCGTGCTGGTCCTGCTGCTGGCCGTCCTGGGCGGCGCCGGCTGGCTGGGCTTCACCCTGCTCGCCGACCGCGACGGCGGGGACGCCGCGGCGTCGGACACGGCGGTTCCCCAGCCCGCTCTCGAGCGCGTCGTCCCCTCGCTGAGCGCCGTCGCGACGCCGGACCCGCCCCCGGTCCCGGAGCCGGCCGCGGAGGTGCCGGCGGTGGTTCCCGAGCCGGTGGCCGGCGGGCCGTGCACCGACGACGTGCTGAGTCTGGAGGTGCGGGCGCCGGCCAGCGCCGCTCTCGGCAGCAAGCCGACGTTCGAGATCGCCGTCGCCAACCTCTCCGCGGTGCCCTGCGTGCGCGCCCTCGACAAGGGGCTGGAGGAGATCGTCATGCTGGACCCGGCCGGCAACCGGGTGTGGGGCAGCAACGACTGCTTCCCGGAGACCGGCAGCGACCTGCGCACGCTGGCGCCGGGCGAGGTCGTCGTGATCCCGCTGGTCTGGGGTGGGCTGACGAGCGAGCCGACGTGCACGGCCCCGCGGGACACGCCGGCGGCCGGCACCTACCTGCTGCGCGCCCGGCTCGACACCAAGGTCTCGGCGGACGCCTCCCTCACGCTGGGCTGAGCGCTCAGCTGTAGCGGTCGAGGATCGAGGTCTCGGCGAGGCGGGAGAGGCCTTCGCGGATGCCGCGGGCCCGTGCCTCGCCGACGCCCTCGACGGCGAGCAGGTCCTCGATGGTGGCCGCCAGGAGCTTCTGCAGACCGCCGAAGTGGTCGACCAGCCGGTCGATGATGCCCGACGGCAGCCGCGGCACCCGGTTGAGCAGGCGGTAGCCGCGCGGGCTGACGGGGGAGTCGAGCGCGTCGGGCGACGTCGGCAGCCCGTAGCAGCGGGCGACGGCGGACAGGTCGAGCAGCTCGGTGGCCGTGAGGGCGCGCAGGTCGGTGAGCACCTGGTCGATCGTCCGGGGACGGCGACCGCCGCCGGGCAGGTAGTCGCGGACCAGCAGCGCGCGGTCCTCCTCCACGCCGGCGAGCATCTCGTCGAGCTGGAGGGCGAGCAGGCGGCCGTCGGTGCCGAGCTCGACGACGAAGCCCTCGATCTCGTCGGCGATGCGGCGGACCATCTCCAGGCGCTGGCTGACGCTCATCGCGTCCCGCACCGTGACGAGGTCCTCGATCTCCAGCGCGGAGAGGGTGCTGGCCACCTCGTCGAGGCGGAGCTTGTACCGCTCGAGGGCTGCCAGGGCCTGGTTGGCCCGCGCGAGGATCGTCGTCGGGTGCTCGAGGGTGTACCGGCGCCCCGCGACGTAGACGCTGATGATGTGCATCGACTGGCTCACCGAGATCACCGGGAAGCCCGTCTGGAGCGCGACGCGCTCGGCGGTGCGGTGGCGGGTGCCCGACTCCTCGGTGGGGATGGTCGGGTCGGGCATCAGGTGAACACCGGCCCGCACGATGCGGGTGCCGTCGTAGGAGACGATGACCGCGCCGTCCATCTTGGCAAGCTCGCGCAGCCGGGTGGCCGACAGCGCCACGTCGAGGGCGAAGCCTCCGGTGCACAGCGACTCGACCACCCGGTCGTAGCCGAGCACGATGAGAGCGCCGGTGCGCCCGGCCAGGATGCGCTCCAGGCCATCGCGGAGCGCGGTTCCCGGGGCGATGCGGCCGAGGAGCTCGCGCAACGCGATCTCGGGGTCCACCTCGGTGGGCACGAGTGCTCCTGACGGTCGAAAAGGTGCCGGCGGCTGAGTCTACGTGCCGGTACCGGCCGGGGTTCCTGCTCGGGTCCCGTCCGACGTCGGAATCGCCACGCTGAAACGAGACTCTAGAGAGCTAGAACAAGCGGTGAAAGGCGGCGCCCAGATCCGGCACCTCGATCAGCCGCATGCCGGGGGGTGCCGCTCCGGCGTCCTGCGGCACCAGGGCGACCTTGTAGCCCTGGCGCGCGGCTTCGGCGAGCCGGCGGCCGGCGCCCCCCACCCGGCGGATCTCCCCGGAGAGACCGACCTCGCCGAGGGCCACCATCCCCTCCGGGAGCGCCCGGTCCTTGGCGGCCGACGCGATCGCCAGGGCCAGCGCGAGATCGGCGGCGGGCTCCCCGATGCGCACCCCGCCCACGGAGGCGGCGAAGACGTCGGCCTCGGCGAGCTTGACCCCGCCGCGCCGCTCGACGACGGCGTTCACCATGGCCACCCGCTGGGCGTCCAGGCCGCTCACCGCCCGGCGCGGCGAGCCGCCACCGCCGGTGCCCGCCACGAGGGCCTGCACCTCGGCCAGCAGGGGACGGCTGCCCTCCATCGTCACCGTCACGCAGCTGCCGGGCACGGGCGCCGACCGGCGGGAGACGAACAGGGCCGACGGGTCGGGCACGCCGACGACACCCGCGTCGCCGATCTCGAAGCAGCCGATCTCGTCGGCCGGGCCGAAGCGGTTCTTGACGGCGCGCACCAGGCGCAGGGTGGAGTGCCGTTCCCCGTCGAAGGAGATGACGACGTCGACGAGGTGCTCGAGGGTGCGGGGCCCGGCGATGGCGCCGTCCTTGGTCACGTGGCCGACCAGGATCGTCGTCATCCCGCGGCTCTTGGAGACGGCGGTGAGGGCGCTTGCGACCGCCCGGACCTGGGTCGCTCCACCGTCGGTGCCGTCGCCGGGGGAGCGGACCGTCTGGACGCTGTCGAGGATCAGCAGCGTGGGGTCGACCTGCTCGATGTGCGCCAGGACGGCCGACAGCTCGGTCTCGGCGGCCAGGTACAGCCGCTCGTGGAGGGCGCCGATGCGCTCGGCGCGCAGCCGCACCTGGCCGGCGGACTCCTCACCGGAGACGACGAGGGCGGGACCGTTGCTCGCGGCGACCCGGTGGGCGACCTCGAGGAGCAGCGTCGACTTGCCGACCCCCGGCTCGCCGGCGACCAGCAGGACCGCGCCGGGGACGAGGCCGCCCCCCAGGACCCGGTCGAACTCGGGGATGCCGGTGGGCACGGCCTGCGCGCCCGCCAGCTCGACCTCGGCGATCGGCCGCGCGGGAGCGGTGACCGGGCCCGCGGACACCGCGCGCAGGGGGCTGGCGGGGGAGCCGAACTCCTGGATGGTGCCCCAGGCCTGGCACTCGGGACAGCGGCCGACCCACTTCGCCGAGGCGTAACCGCACTCGGTGCAGCGGTGGGCGGGACGGGCGGACTTCACTCCAGCGGGCGGCACGCCGCGACGCTAACCCGGGGGACCGACAGTTCCCGGGAGGGCGGGGAGCGGCCGGACTAGTTGGAGTCGGAGTCCTCGGAGTCCTGACCGGCACCGGAGTCCTCGGCCGACTCCCCGGCGGACTCGCGCTCGCGCGCCGTGTCCTCGTTGCCCTCCTCCTGGCCCTCCTCCTCCTGGTGGAAGTCGAAGGCCTCGCCGCGCTCCTGCTCCTCCTCCGGGTTGGCGACCGTGACCGGGACGGTCAGGTCGCCGGCGTTCTCGAAGGAGAGGGTCAGCTCGAGGTACTGGCCGACGGTGAGGGACTCGTCGAGGTCGGTGAGGGTGATGGAGGCGTCGTCGCCGTCGACGAACACGGTGGTGTCGGTGGGGATCTCGATCTCGTCCGAGCCGGCCGCCGAGCCACCGGTCGCGGCGGTCCGGATCTCGACGTCGCCGAAGCCCTCGCCGTCGACCCCGACGAGGGTGTCGGCCTCCTCGCCGGAGTTGACGATGGCCAGTGTCAACTCGGCGTCGTCCCCGGCCTCGTAGCTTCCCGCGCGGGGGCTCGCGAACTCGACCGCGCGCACGGTGATGTCACCGACCTGTCCCATCGCGCCGACCTTGTCGCGCTCCTGCGAGGCGGTCTGCGTGACCTGTCCGGCGCTGCACGCGGACAGCGCCAGGGGGGACAGAAGCAGCACGCCCGCAGTGGCGGCGCCCAGCGCGCGGTTCACAGCCGTCGACCTCCACACAGCTTCGGCCGGCCACCGGGATCGGTGACGCGGATTGCCCGGAGCCTAACGGGCTCCCCGGGTGGTCCGCCTGGAGGGAAGCCAGGAGGCGTGCGCGTCGCCGTCCCGGAGGACCGCTGGGTCCTCATCGGCCGCCCGGCTGCCGATGAGGAGGAGACCGACGGACGGGAGGAGGGGAGCGGATGGCAACCGGACTGGCGTTCGACGACGTCCTGGCCGCCGCGCAGGCGGGAGCCGCGTGGGCGTTC
>DASQTE010000316.1:0-7555 GCA_035642035.1 Blastococcus sp. | reverse complement strand
AGCCTGCAGCAGTTCGTGACCGGGCTCGCCGACGACCGCGAGGCGATCTTCGACTCGCTGCAGTCGATCGACACCCTGGCCGTCGCGACCACCGACTATCTCGAGGACGTGCGGGCACCCCTGGCGGCCGACATCCAGGCGCTCGGTGACCTCTCGGCCAACCTGGCCGCCGACGGCGACGAGGTCGAGCAGTTCCTCCGGCTCGCGCCGGTCAAGATCGACCTCATCACCCGCACCGCGATCAACGGGAGCTGGTTCAACTTCTACCTGTGCTCCGCCGGCGGCACCGTCACGCTGCCCGGCACCCCGCTCACCGGCGGCGAGCCGGTCGGCCAGGAGTTCCGGTTCGACAGCGGAGCGGAGGGGTGCAGCTGATGGCCCGAGAGTCCAAGCCGTTCCGGGACCGCAACCCGGTGACGATCGGCGCGATCAGCCTCACGGTCATCGCGACGCTGGTCTTCCTCGCGTTCAACGCGCAGTCGCTGCCGCTCATCGGTGGCGGCACGGTCTACAAGGCGCAGTTCTCCGAGGCGGCCGGCCTCCAGCCCGACGACGTCGTCCGGGTGGCCGGGGTGAAGGTCGGCAAGGTGGAGAGCCTCTCGCTGGAGGACGGCGTGGTCCTCGTGGAGTTCCGGGTGAAGGACGCCTTCGTCGGGGACCGGTCCGAGGCGGCCATCAAGATCGAGACGGTGCTGGGCGCCAAGTACCTCGCGCTCGTCCCGCGCGGCGCCGGGGAGCTCGATCCCGACCAGCCGATCCCGGTGGAGCGCACGGCGTCCCCCTACGACGTCGTCGAGGCCTTCGCCGACCTGTCCACCACCGTCGAGGACCTGGACACCGAGCAGCTGGCCAGCTCCTTCGAGGTGCTCGCCGACACCTTCGCCGACACCCCCGACGAGGTGCGGACCTCGCTGCAGGGACTGGCCCGGCTCTCGGACACCATCGCCTCGCGCGACCAGCAGCTGCAGCAGCTGCTGTCGGCCACCCGTCAGGTGACGCAGGTGCTGGCCGACCGGAACGGGGAGTTCACCCAGCTCATCCTCGACTCGAACACGCTGCTGACCGAGGTGCAGGAGCGGCGGGCGCTGATCGACTCGATCCTCACCGACGTCCAGGAACTGGCGACGCAGCTGTCGGGCCTGGTGGCCGACAACCGCGAGGCGCTGACGCCCACCCTGCAGCAGCTGTCCACGGTGACCGACATCCTCAGCCGCAACCGGGCCGCGCTGGCGGAGACGGTGAACAACTTCGCGCCGTTCGTGCGGGTGTTCGCCAACACCCTCGGCAACGGGCGCTGGTTCGACAGCTTCGTCAACGACCTGCTGCCGTCGGTGCTCGGCTCCGTGGTGTGCGGCGGCGCCGAGCAGACGCCCCTGCCGGTGGGCTGCTCGGAGGAGGCAGGATGACCGGCTCCCTGCAGCGCGGCGTGGCCCTCGCCGCCGCCGTCGTGCTCCTGGCCGCGCTGGGCTGGACCGTGCTCCGCCCGGCCGGGCAGTACCGCGTGACGGCGTACTTCACCGGCACCGTCGGGCTCTACCCGGGCTCAGGGGTCAGCGTCCTGGGCATCGACGTCGGCGACGTCACCGACATCACGGCCATGGGCGACAAGGTCCGCGTCGACATGGTCATCGACGACGACTACGACGTCCCCGCGGACGCCCAGGCCGTCGTCCTGGCGCCGTCGCTGGTGTCCGACCGGTACGTGCAGTTCTCCCCGGTCTACGACGGCGGCCCCACCCTGCAGGACGGCGACGAGATCCCGCTCGAGCGCACGGCCACCCCCGTCGAGCTCGACCAGGTCTACGGCGCACTCGACGAGCTGTCGGCCGCCCTCGGCCCGGACGGCGCCAACCAGAACGGCGCTCTGTCCGACCTCGTCGACGTCGGCGCGGCCAACCTCGACGGCAACGGGGAGGCGCTCAACCGGACGCTGACCGGCTTCTCCCAGGCGGTCGAGACCCTGGCGACGAACCGGGACGACCTCTTCTCCTCGCTCGACAACCTGCAGACGTTCACCACCGCGCTGGCGACGGTCGACGCGCAGGTCGGCCAGTTCAACGACAACCTGGCCGCCGTCTCGGCGCTCCTGGCCGACGAGCGCGAGGACCTCGCCGCCGCCGTCCAGCTGCTGTCGCAGTCGCTCGAGGACGTCGCCGGCTTCATCCGCGACAACACGACGCTGCTGTCGACCAACGTGAACCGGCTGGCCGACGTGACGCTGTCCCTGGTCCAGCAGCGGTCCGCGCTGGCCGAGGTCCTCGACGTCGCGCCGACGGCGCTGGGCAACCTCGCGCACGCCTACAACCCCGACTACGGGACGCTGGACACCCGGGACAACGGCCTCGGGGCGGCGAACGCGGAGGTCGTGGTCTGCGGCGCCCTGGCCCAGCTCGGGCGGATCGAGCTCCAGCTGCCCGTCCCGCTGCCGGCGAACCCGGTGCCGCTGCCGACCACGATCGACGCGATCTGCGCCCGGCTGCTGTCCGGGGACGCCAACGCCGACGGGGTCCTCGACGACCTGAACCAGAACGGCCGGCCGGACTACGAGGAGCTGCGCGAGGCGCTCATGGGCGCGATCGGCGGCGGCGGCAGTTCCCGGCCGAACCCGGTCGGTCTGCCGCTGATCGCGGGGGTGTCGGAGTGACCGGCCGCGCACGGCGGATCGCCGCCCTCGCCACCGGCGTCCTGCTGCTCAGCGGGTGCGGGTTCCGGGGCGCCTACTCGTTCGACCTGCCCGGCGGTGCCGACGTCGGCGACGACCCGTACCGGGTCGAGGTCGAGTTCCTCGACGTGCTCGACCTGGTCCAGCAGTCCGCCGTCCGGGTCGCGGACGTGCCGGTCGGCCGGGTCGAGAAGGTCGAGCTCGACGAGGAGGACTGGACCGCGCGGGTCACCATCCTCGTGAACGGCGACGTGGAGTTGCCCGCGAACGCGGTCGCCGCCATCCAGCAGTCGTCGCTGCTCGGCGAGAAGTACGTGGAGCTGGCCCCGCCGGGCAACGCCGAGCCCACCGGGGACCTGCGGGACCAGCCCCTCATCCCGCTCGAGCGGACCAACCGCAACGTGGAGGTCGAGGAGCTCCTGGGTGCGGTGTCCCTGGTGCTCAACGGCGGCGGCCTGGCGCAGCTGCAGACGATCAACCGCGAGCTCGGCGAGGCGATGGAGGGCCGCGAGGACGAGCTCAAGAACACCCTCGACCAGCTCGACACCTTCATCGGCGGGCTCGACGCCCAGAAGGCGGAGATCAACCGGGCCCTGGACAGCGCCAACCGGCTGGCCGAGACGCTGGCCGCCCGCACCGCCACGATCCGGACGGCGCTGGACACCATCGGCCCCGGTCTGGACGTCATCAACCAGCAGCGCGACCTGCTCGTGTCGATGCTGGAGAGCCTCGCCCGCCTGGGCGACGTCGGCACGCGGGTGATCAACCAGTCGGCCGCGAACACCGTGGCCGACCTCGAGCTGCTGCAGCCGATCCTCAGCCAGCTCGCGGCCGCCGGCCCGGACCTGGCCGGCTCGCTGGAGCTGCTGCTCACCTACCCGTTCCCGGACAGCTCGCTCTCCGCGCTCAACTACCGCGAGGCGCAGACCGGTGGGTACGCCCTGTTCACGAACATGACGGCGACGATCGACTTCGACCTGAGCGAGCTGCTCTGCCGGTACGTGATCGACCAGGCGACCGGCGCGCTGAAGGTCCAGCCGCAGACGGTCGTCGGGAACGAGTGCGGGCAGCCCGGCACGGCGCCGGCCAGCGGCACCGCGACGACCGGTCAGCAGCCGCCGGCGCAGTCGTTCTCGATCCCGACACTGCCCGGCATCGTGGGGCAGGTGCCGGGGGCCGAGGCCGCGACCGGCCGACTGGGCCTCCCGCAGATCCCCGGGGTGACGCAGTGATCACGCGCAAGGTCAAGCTCCAGCTGCTCGCGTTCGCCGCGGTCGCCCTGCTCGGGATGTCCTACCTGAGCTTCAACTACATCGGCCTGGACCGGCTGGTCCTCGGCAGCGGCTACGAGGTGGCCGCCGACTTCAGCGACTCGGGCGGCATCTTCGTCAACGCCGAGGTCACCTACCGCGGGGTCGCCGTGGGCCGGGTCAGCGACATGCAGCTGGTCGAGGACGGCGTCCGCGTCGTCCTGACCATCGACCCGGACACCGACCCCATCCCGGCCGGTACCTCGGCGTTCGTCGCGACGCGGAGCGCCGTCGGCGAGCAGTACGTGGACCTGCGCCCGGAGACCGACCAGGGCCCCTTCCTCGAGGAAGGCTCGGTCATCCCGCAGGAGCGGACCGGCATCCCGGTGCCGGTCGAGCAGTTGCTGCTCAACGTCGACAACCTCGTCGGCTCCATCGACGAGGACAACCTCCGGACCGTCGTCGACGAGCTCGGGAAGGCCTTCGCCGGCGCGGGCGACGACCTGGGCCGGCTGATCGACAACGGCGACGTCCTGCTCGCCCGGGCCGAGGAGTCGCTGCCCCAGACCCTGCGGCTGATCACCGACGGTCGCACGGTGCTGGACACCCAGGTCGCCAGCCGCTCGGCGATCCAGACCTGGGCGGCGGAGCTGCGCACGTTCACCGACACCCTGGTCGAGATCGACCCCGACCTGCGCGGGCTGGTGGTCAACGCCCCCGACGCCGGGGAGCAGCTCGAGAAGCTGGTCGAGGACGCCGGGCCGGGGCTGGGATCCCTGCTGCGCAACGTCGACATCCTCAACGACGTGACGACCCCGCGGCTGGACGGCGTGGAGCAGCTGCTGGTCACCTATCCCGACGTCGTGTCCGGCAACTTCACCGTCGTCCGCCGCGACCCCGACGGGGTGATGCGGTCGCACTTCGGCTTCGTGCTCAACGCCGGCGACCCGCACTCCTGCACGACCGGGTACGTCCCCACGTCGCAGCTGCCCAGCGAGGGTGCCGTGGAGAACGTGGACGTCGACGGCGTCTCGTGCGACGTCATCAACGGCGCCGACCCGGACCCCGGCGACGGCTACGACGAGAACGGCTCCAACATCCGCGGCGAGCAGAACATCGGCCGCTCCGGGGGGACCCGGTCCAGCGGCCCGCAGGGGTCGACCGCCGGCCAGATCCCGCCGTTGAACGGCATCCCGGGCCAGGTGCTCGGCCAGCTGCTGTCGGCCAACCCGTTCGCCTTCACCGTCGGGTGAACCGCGGCATGCCGCCGACCCACACGATCATCGGACAGGGAGAATCTTGCGCGTGACGAGCGAACTGCGCCCTCGGGAGGACGAGGCCACGGCCCCGGCCGATCCCGACGGCCGGGACACCGGCGCACCTCCGGAGGCGGCCGGCCCCGGGGACACGCACACCCCCGCGCCGGCGGGCGAGGCCGGGGACGCCGCGACGGCGGGCAGGCGCCGGCGGGCACGCCGGGGGAGCGGGGACGACGGCGGCCGCACGCGCAGCCGGCTCTCGCTGCCGCTGATCCCCACGCTGCTGCTGCTCCTCGCGCTGCTCGAGGGCGCGACCGCCTACCTCTGGTCCACCCGGCCCGACGCCTCCGCGGTGCGCACCGGCGACTACGTGGAGGCGCTGCAGGCCGCCCGCTCCGGCGTCGTCGACATGACCTCGTTCGACCACCTCACCCTCGACGACGACATCGAGCAGATCCGCCGGGTGTCCACCGGGGAGCTGCGCGAGGAGGCGGTGGACGAGCTCGACGCCAGCCGCCAGCAGATCACCGACGCGCAGGCGGTCGTCAACACCGAGGTCGTCGGCGGCGGGGTGACGAAGGCCGGCTCGTCGGCCGCGACGGTGTGGCTGGTGATCCAGTCGACCCAGGAGAGCAACCAGAGCGAGCAGGCCCAGGTGGCGCGCTACCGCATCGAGGTCGAGCTGGAGAAGCCCGACGGGCGCTGGCTGCTGTCCGGGATCAAGGGGACCGGTACCGAGAATGAGTGAGCTCCCCGACGGCCGCCCCCGGCCGACGCCCCGGCCCCGGCCGGGCGGAAAGCCCAGCCCGCGGCCCCGCGTCGCCGGCAGCCGCCGCGAACGCGACGAGCCCGGCGTTCCGCAGCCGGAAGCCGGCGCCCGGCAGGAGCGCCCCACCCGGCCCGACGGCGGCGGGGTCACCCTGACGAAGCCCGCGACCGCGACCGCGCGTCCGCGCACCTCGCGGACGGGCAGGGTCACGGCGCCTGCTCCGGCGGGCACGGCGTCCGGCCGCCGGTTGCCGGCGCTCGCGCTGGTCCTCGCCCTGCTCTGCCTGGCCGCCGCGGCCGGCGGCGGCTACCTGCTCTGGCAGCGGCTGAACCCCGCCTACGTGGACTCGTCGATCTTCGTCGCGGCCCGCGACGGCGTGCAGGCGCTCTACGCCTACGACTACGAGGACTCCGAGGGCAGCGTCCAGGGCAAGCTCGACGTCCTCACCGGTGAGCTCCGCGACCAGTACGAGGAGGACCTCGGGCAGGGCGGGATCATCGACACCTACGAGCAGGTGTCGGCCACGACCAGCTACGAGGTGCTCGAGGTCGGGCTGCAGCAGGTCAACGACGCCCAGGACACCGCCACCCTCGTCGTCTTCGGGCAGTACGTCGTCCAGTCGGTGAACAGCGGGGACCAGGCGGCGCCGGAGGGCTCGGAGTGCCTGGTGACGCCCGAGGGCGCCCAGTCGTGCACGCAGACGGTCAGGGTGCGGGTGGTGCAGGTCGACGGCGACTGGAAGATCGACGAGCTGACCCTGCTCACCACCAGCTGACGAAGGACCCCCTCGCCCCCCACCGCTCGCTAGCTCGCAGCGGGCCCGTGCAAGGGGGCCGACGGCGGGCCCCGGCGAGGGGGCCTTCCACAGTCGCGCGGCGTGGCATTACGGCGGAGGGGTCGTGACTGGCATCATGGTCGGCGCACGCCCTATGCACCCCGCTCGTGGGGGCGCTGTCCGGGAGATGTGGCGCCGGTCGCACCGGCCGCCCCGACGTGGACATCGCGCTCGAGCAGGGGTAGGGTCTCCTGTTGCGCTGCCCTCTGACAACCTGCCCGCCAAAGACGGGTCACCAGGGGTGCCCGGGAGCAGTCCCGGCCACCCGGTCGACCACCGGACAGGACGACGCGGTCAGCCCGCCACTACCGACGACGACCCAGGACGAAACCCGCACAGACCCGCCCGCACGTCGTGAGGTCCTTGGAAGGACGCATCTTGGCAGGCTCTCGCCCCACCAGCACGCCCACCAGCACCACCGAAAAGAACATTACGAACGGCCCCCGCACCGGAGAGGCCGACCAGCAGAAGATCCCAGGCGCGCCGCTGCGCGTCTCGTTCGCGAAGATCAACGAGCCCCTCGAGGTCCCGGACCTGCTCGCCCTGCAGACAGCGTCCTTCGACTGGCTCATCGGCAGCCCCGAGTGGCGGGCCACGCTCGCCCCCGAGGAGCAGGCCGACGCCGTCGGCGGTCTCGCCGAGATCCTCGAGGAGATCTCCCCGATCGAGGACTTCAGCGGCTCGATGTCGCTGTCCTTCTCCAACCCGCGCTTCGAGGACGTCAAGGCGTCCCTCGAGGAGTGCAAGGACAAGGACATGACCTACGCGGCGCCGCTGTTC
>DASQTE010000315.1:0-4366 GCA_035642035.1 Blastococcus sp. | reverse complement strand
GGGAGCGGGAAGACGTCCTCGACCGCCTGCTCGGCGAGCACGGGCCCACCGGCGGCGATGCGGCCGACCAGCGGGACGTACATGGGCGCCGGCACCTGCGTGTCGTCGCCCAGCCCGACCTCGGCGGGCGCGGGGGCCTGGTGCGGCGAGTCGCCGGGCAGCCGGACGTCGAGGGCGCGGGGGCGGTTGGGGTCGCGCCGCAGCCAGCCCTTCTTCTGGAGCACCGAGAGCTGGTGGGCCACCGACGAGGCGGAGGACAGCCCGACGGCCTCGCCGATCTCCCGCACGGACGGTGGGTAGCCGCGGCGCTCGATCGAGTCGCGGATGACCTCGAGCACTCGGCGCTGGCGCTGGGTCAGCCCGTCGCCGTCGGCACCACGGTCCGGGAACGTCCGGACAGCAGCCGTGCCCGTGCCCGCGGACGCCTTGCGACCGCCTGAGCTCCCGCTCTTCTCCGCCACGTCGCCTCCTCGTCCGCCGCTCCCGCAGCGCGTGTGTCCGTCGTAGGGACGGTAGCGCGTTCGCGGTCTCCGATCAAACACATGTTCGAAATGTGCGTCGCGCCCGGTGGCTTTCGTCGGACTCGTCCGGTAGACATCGAACAGTCGTTCGAATCGAACAGGCGTTCGATCGCGACAGGGCAGCTGCGGAGCAGAGGAGGACGGGTCATGGGGAGCGTTCAGCAGGCCGTGCTGGAGTTCGACGAGGAGGTCCAGGCGCCGTGGCGGCCGCGCCTGGTCGTGGTGGGCCCGGACGGCGCGGGTGCGCCGTTCGCCCGGTCCCCGCTCGCGCACCCCTCGCGTCGGAGCCCGTCGCGGGTGGGTGTCTGCCGTCCGCCGGCCGCGCCCGCCGCCGCCCCGGCGTCCCCGTCGCGGCGCCCGGTGGCTCCCTGGCCCGAAGGGCGTGTCGCCGGTCCCGATGCCCGCGCCCGGACCCGTGCCGGCGCGCGGCCGCTGCCGGTGCGGGCACAGCACGCTCGGCTCCGGCTCACCCGCCGTGCCCGCCGCCTGGCCGTGGTGATGGCACTGGCGTCCGGCGTGGCTGTGGGGTCGTGGCTCGGGCCCCTCGTCGCCGGTGGTGGGGACGGTCTGCGGCTCGCCGGCGAGAGCAGTGTCGTCGTCCAGCCCGGCGACACGCTGTGGTCGATCGCCTCGGCGGTGGACGGCGGAGGCGACGTGCGTGCCGTGATCGACGAGATCCAGGCGCTGAACGGGCTCCGCGGCGCAGAGCTCGTGCCCGGCCAGACTCTCGTCCTCCCATGAGCACCGGCGTGTCGGGGGACCGAAACCACGCCGGCCCGGGTCGTGCCTCTGACCTGCAGCTGCGCATGATGACGCTCCGCCCGGCGTCGAGAATCGGTCCTGTCCGGACCGCCACGGCAATAGATCAACAACGTCGGGTCGCGACTTCGTCAACCCTCAGTGCGGGCGTCTTCACACTCTGTGGTCGTTCCAACGCTTACGGTCGTCGGGTGTCAGGCGCCATGGAGAACCGAGCAGCTGTGTTCACCAGTCAACCGCAGGCCGTCGAGGTCTACCAGGCAGGAGCCTGGTGGGCCGGCGAACTGCTCGGCTGGCGGCACGACGCCAACGGTTCGGCCCAGGTGTGGGTGCGTGTCGTCCTCGGTGGGGTGGAAGAGACGGCCTGGACCGACCTCGCGTCCCTCCGGCTGCCCGAGCGGCACCTCTCGGTGGCTGCCGAGCCGACCGCTCGCAGCGCCTACGGGCCCGGCACGCAGGAGATGTCCGTGGCCCGGCACCCCGCCGGCCGTCGCGCGCGATCGGCCGACGCGAGCGGCCAGGTGGCCGCCGCCCCGCCCACGGTCCGGGACCTGTCCGTGGTCCCCGACCCGCCCGCGACCGGGGGACGCCGGACCGCCGACGAGACGGCCCAGTTCGCATCGGTGGGACGACGGCGTGCACCGGAGACCGCCGAGACACCCGCCGTCGGTGGCCGTCGGACCTCGGACGAGACGGCACAGTTCGCCTCGGTAGGCCGCCGGCGTGCGCCCGAGGGAGCTCCGGCGCGGCCCGCTCCCGCCGCCCCCGGCCGTCACCGCGCGGCCGACACCGGGCTGTCCCCGGCCGTGACCGCGCCGACCGTCTCGACCACCCGCGTCGCCACCGGCCCGGTCCGGGGCGGCCCGGCCGTCCCACGGCCCGCCGTCCGCCCGCAGGAGCCGGCCGCCCGTGCGGACGCGGGCTGGACGGCGCCGGGCGGCGTCGAGCCCGAACTGTTCACCCGGCCGATGCGTCTGAGCGACCACGTGCCGCATGCGCGCCGTCCCCGCGTCGACGCGCCCCTCCGCCGCGTCTGATCCCGTCGCGGCTCCATCCGGTCCGCTCGAGCGGCAAAGCTCCGCCCGGCCGGGTGCCGGGCGATGATCGAGGGGCAGGTGTCCGGCCGGGTCGGGATCACCTCCGCGGCCCGCGCCGCCGGCGAGGGGTCGCGAGGGGTCGGCACCTGAGGTCACCGGAGGCGACGAGATGTCTGTTCCTGGAGGGCCGGCGGCGGTCCCTGAGGCCGTTCGGCGCGCCGTCGCGGCGTGTCGTGTGACTCGTGGGGAGCGATGTCCTCCCTGGTGACGGCAGTGTCGAGGTGGAACACGCCGGGCTCTCAATCTCTTGCACATCTTGTGTGGATCGGCCTAGGGTTCCCCTACATCTAGTAGTTACAGAGTTGTAAGCCTGTCCACAAGCTGGTCCTCAGGTTCTCCCCGGGGCATCCACCGGATGTCCCCAGGAGGGTCCACAGGAGCCGCCGGGAGCAGGCGAGGACTCGGGAGGAGGCGAACCGCGATGCGCTGCCCGTTCTGCCACAACGCCGACAGCCGGGTCATCGACTCGCGGGAGGCCGACGAAGGGGCGACCACGCGTCGTCGCCGGTCCTGCCCGAAGTGCGGTCGACGGTTCACCACGGTCGAGGAGGCCGTGCTCGCCGTCGTCAAGCGCAGCGGCGTGAGCGAACCGTTCAACCGCTCGAAGGTCGTCGCCGGGGTCCGCCGGGCCTGCCAGGGTCGGCCCGTCGACGAGGACCAGCTGCAGAAGCTGGCCCAGCAGGTCGAGGACGCCATCCGCGCCACCGGTGCCGCGGAGGTCCCCAGCAACGAGGTCGGGCTGGCCATCCTCCGGCCCCTCCGGGAGCTCGACGAGGTCGCCTACCTGCGCTTCGCGAGCGTCTACCGCTCCTTCACCTCGGTGGCCGACTTCGAGAAGGAGATCGCCGAGCTCAAGGCCCGGCAGTCGCAGGCCGCCGAGCAGTCCGGATCAATCCCGGCGGGCACCCTCACCGGCGCCTGAGAACTGTCAGTACCACCCGATAGACATCAGTTCGAGCACCTCGATCGCGGCTCTTCCCCAGCCTTCCGATCCACCACCGCGTGGCAGTCCGCGCACCGAGCACCACACCGCGATGCACGACACGACCAGGGAGAGCTCCACACCATGACCGAGACCGACGACCGCTTGGCCGGCACCCGCGCACGGCGCACCCCGAAGGCGCCCAGCCGCAAGGGCCTGAAGATCAAGCGCGTCTTCACCACCGCCGGTGTGCACCCCTACGACGAGGTGACCTGGGAGCGTCGCGACGTCGTCATGACCAACTGGCGCGACGGCTCGATCAACTTCGAGCAGCGCGGCGTGGAGTTCCCGGCGGAGTGGAGCATCAACGCCACCAACATCGTCACCACGAAGTACTTCCGCGGCGCGGTGGGCAGCCCGCAGCGCGAGAACAGCCTCCGCCAGCTCATCGACCGGGTGGTGCTCACCTACGGTGCGGCCGGTCGCGAGCACGGCTACTTCGCCTCCGAGGGCGACGCCGAGATCTTCGAGCACGAGCTGACCTGGATGCTGATGCACCAGTACTTCAGCTTCAACTCCCCGGTGTGGTTCAACGTCGGCACGAGCGCGCCGCAGCAGGTCAGCGCCTGCTTCATCCTCGCCGTCGACGACGAGATGGACTCGATCCTGAACTGGTACCGCGAGGAGGGCCTGATCTTCAAGGGCGGCTCCGGTGCCGGGCTCAACCTCTCCCGCATCCGCTCCTCCAAGGAGCTGCTCTCCTCCGGCGGCACCGCGTCGGGCCCGGTCAGCTTCATGCGCGGCGCCGACGCGTCCGCCGGCACCATCAAGTCCGGTGGCGCCACCCGCCGCGCGGCGAAGATGGTCGTCCTCGACATCGACCACCCCGACATCGAGGAGTTCATCGAGACCAAGGCGCGTGAGGAGAACAAGATCCGCGCGCTGCGCGACGCCGGGTACGACATGGACCTCGGCGGCAAGGACATCACCAGCGTCCAGTACCAGAACGCCAACAACTCCGTCCGCGTCTCCGACGAGTTCATGCGCGCCGTCGACGAGGGCGCCGA
>DASQTE010000314.1:0-2769 GCA_035642035.1 Blastococcus sp. | reverse complement strand
CGTCGGTGAAGAAGATCTGCGACAAGTGCAAGGTGATCCGCCGGCACGGCCGGGTCATGGTCATCTGCGACAACGCCCGGCACAAGCAGCGCCAGGGCTGAGGGAGTACCTGAACATGGCACGACTGGCCGGCGTCGACCTGCCCCGCGAGAAGCGGATGGAGATCGCGCTCACCTACATCTATGGCATCGGCAAGACCCACGCCAAGGAGACCCTGGCCGCGACGGGCGTCAGCCCCGACCTGCGCGCCAAGGACCTCACGGACGAGGACCTGCTGAAGCTGCGCGACTACATCGACGAGCACTTCCGCGTCGAGGGTGACCTGCGACGCGACGTCGCCGCCGACATCCGCCGCAAGGTGGAGATCGGCAGCTACCAGGGGCTGCGGCACCGCCGCGGGCTCCCGGTGCGCGGACAGCGCACCAAGACCAACGCGCGCTCGAGCAAGGGCCCGCGCAAGACCATCGCGGGCAAGAAGAAGGCTCGCTGATCCGAGCACGTCCGGCGCGCCGTCGCAGCTACCCGTGAGGGCGGGAGCGAGGTCGCGCCTGGTGCTCACGCTCCACACATCAGGCCACTGAAAGATCAAGGATCCGGAGAGACATGCCTCCCAGGGCTCGCACCGCGGCCGGTGCCAAGAAGGTCCGCCGCAAGGAGAAGAAGAACGTCGCCCACGGCGCCGCGCACATCAAGAGCACGTTCAACAACACGATCGTGTCGATCACCGACCCGAACGGCAACGTGATCAGCTGGGCCTCCGCCGGCCACGTCGGCTTCAAGGGTTCGCGCAAGTCCACGCCGTTCGCGGCGCAGATGGCTGCCGAGAACGCTGCCCGCAAGGCGCAGGAGCACGGCATGCGCAAGGTCGACGTCTTCGTCAAGGGCCCCGGCTCGGGCCGGGAGACCGCGATCCGCTCGCTCCAGGCCACGGGCCTCGAGGTGGGTCAGATCCAGGACGTGACGCCGCAGCCGCACAACGGCTGCCGCCCCAAGAAGCGCCGCCGGGTCTGACCGGTCACTGACGAGACGATCTAGGAGTATTTGACGTGGCCCGCTACACCGGAGCCGACTGCCGCCTCTGCCGGCGCGAGAAGATGAAGCTGTTCCTCAAGGGCAGCAAGTGCGAGTCCCCGAAGTGCCCGATCGAGATCCGGCCCTACCCGCCGGGCGAGCACGGCCGTGGCCGCACCAAGGACAGCGAGTACCTGCTCCAGCTTCGTGAGAAGCAGAAGGCCCGCCGCATCTACGGCGTCCTGGAGAAGCAGTTCCGCGGCTACTACGAAGAGGCCAACCGCAAGACCGGCAAGACCGGCGAGGTGCTCCTCCAGATCCTGGAGTCGCGCCTGGACAACGTGGTCTACCGGGCCGGCCTCGCCGAGTCCCGTGACATGGCCCGCCAGTTGGTGCGCCACGGCCACATCCGGGTCAACGGCCGCAAGGTCGACATCCCGTCCTACCGGGTGAGCGAGAACGACATCATCGAGGTGGCCGAGAAGTCGCGCACGATGCTGCCGTTCGAGATCGCCCAGGCCCGCGCCGGCGAGCGCCCCGTGCCCCCGTGGCTCGAGGTCATCAGCAGCCAGCTGCGCGTGCTCGTGCACAACATCCCGGCCCGTCAGGTGATCGACACCCCGGTCCAGGAGCAGCTGATCGTGGAGCTCTACTCCAAGTAGAAGAACCCCCTTGCCCCCCACGCCACGCTTCGCGCGGCGCGGGGCCCTGCAAGGAGGCCGCACGACGGCGGGACGGGCGGACCGATGTCCGTCCCGCCGGCACCACCCCTCTCGGCGTCATATGGCGGGTGCCGGAGGACCTGAAGGAGAACACCATGCTCATCGCACAGCGTCCGACCCTCACCGAGGAGACGATCGACGCCCAGCGTTCCCGGTTCGTCATCGAGCCGCTGGAGCCGGGCTTCGGCTACACCCTCGGCAACTCCCTGCGTCGCACCCTGCTGTCCTCGATCCCCGGCGCTGCTGTCACCAGCATCCGCATCGAGGGCACCCTGCACGAGTTCACCACCGTGCCGGGCGTCAAGGAGGACGTCACCGAGCTGATCCTGAACCTCAAGGGCCTGGTCGTCAGCTCCGACTCCGACGAGCCGGTGACCATGTACCTGCGCAAGCAGGGTCCCGGTGAGGTCACCGCCGCGGACATCGCGCCGCCGGCCGGCGTCGAGGTGCACAACCCCGATCTCCACATCGCCACGCTGAACGGCAAGGGCCGGCTCGAGATCGAGCTGGTCGTCGAGCGCGGCCGCGGCTACGTCCCGGCTCCGCAGAACAAGCAGCCCGGCCAGGAGATCGGCCGCATCCCCGTCGACTCGATCTACTCGCCGGTCCTCAAGGTCACGTACGCCGTCGAGGCCACCCGCGTCGAGCAGCGCACCGACTTCGACCGCCTCGTGGTCGACGTCGAGACCAAGCCGTCGATCGTCCCCAGGGACGCCATCGCCAGCGCCGGTTCGACCCTGGTCGAGCTGTTCGGCCTGGCCCGTGAGCTGAACGTCGAGGCCGAGGGCATCGACATCGGCCCCTCGCCGGTCGACGAGCAGCTGGCCGCGGACCTCGCCCTCCCGGTCGAGGACCTGCAGCTGACCGTCCGGTCCTACAACTGCCTCAAGCGCGAGGGCGTGCACACCGTCGGCGAGCTCGTCACCCGCTCGGAGGCCGACCTGCTCGACATCCGCAACTTCGGCGCGAAGTCGATCGACGAGGTCAAGATGAAGCTGGCGGCCATGGGCCTCGCGCTCAAGGACAGCCCGCCCGG